>NZ_JBALQK010000030.1:15053-21449 GCF_036965845.1 Bacillus sp. JJ1127
GAAAATGGATTTATATATTAAAGAGCTATTTTAATGAAAAAGAAAGAAAAAACAAGAAAACACATGATAAAACATTAATAACTTTAAATGTAAGCGTTTAAACGATAAAATATTTTCTTATTTTAAGTAATTTTGCTCTTTACAAGTTAAATATAGAGGAGTATATTTACATTCATAAATTGTTCATAAAAATTCCAAAAACAACCTGATATCGCTGAGTCCAATTATTTGGAGCGGGGGAACCAATTTTGTGCATTGTCACTTGGGGTGAATCTTTCATGATGAAAGTAGGGCTACTCTTTAGGCCCGAATCCGACAGCTAACCTCGTAAGCGTTTGGAGAGGAGGTTTACTTTTGTGTTGTTCATTTTTGAACACTGAGTAGAGCCTCAGTGTTCTTTTTTTGATAGGTAAATGGTAAAATTTAACATTTAGAAACGAGGGGAAAATAATGCTTGATATTGTGATGGTCGGAATTTTTATTGTATTAGGCGCATCTATGGTGGGGCTTGCAAGCTGGTCGGATAAAGTTGTGAAAGAAGGGAAGCAATCATGACGATTGCCTTATCAGTTATTGTTGCAGGGATTACGGTGTATTTAGTTTATGCGTTATTAAATCCAGAAAAGTTTTAATTAGGGGGAATCATTCATTATGATTTGGGTTGCAGTTGTTGTCACAATGTTATTATTCATTCTTGTTGCAAAGCCAACGGGTATTTATTTAGAAAAAGCTTTTCAAGGGGGGAGCAAACTAGATAAAGTATTTGGACCTTTTGAAAAACTTATTTTTAAAATTACGGGCGTGAAACCATACAACCAAACCTGGAAACAGTACGCACTATCATTAGTTGCACTCAATGGTTTTATGATCGTTGTTGTATATTTCATTTTTCGTTTGCAGGGTGTATTACCGTTAAACCCAGCACATATTGCAGGGATGGAGCCAACGCTTGCTTTTAATACAGCAATTAGCTTTATGGCTGATACAAACTTACAGCATTATAGCGGTGAAAATGGATTATCTTATTTATCACAATTAGTTGGGATTACATTTTTAATGTTTGCTGCACCAGCAACGACATTAGCACTTGTAATGGCTTTTATAAGAGGATTAGCAGGGAAGGAACTTGGTAACTTTTTCGTTGATTTTACACGAGCTTTAACAAGGGTATTTCTTCCTATTGCATTTGTTGCAGCACTGATTTTTGTTGCACTTGGTGTACCGCAAACTTTAGATGGAGCAGTTACAGCACACACAATTGAAGGTGCGAAACAAAGTATTTTGCGCGGTCCTGTAGCTTCATTCGTTTCAATTAAAGAACTTGGTAACAATGGTGGCGGATTCTTCGGAGCAAACTCTACACATCCATTTGAGAATCCAGGACAAATTAGTAACATTTTACAAATGATGCTTATGATGCTACTGCCAACAGCTTTACCGTTTACGTATGGACGTATGGTTGGAAATAAAAAACAAGGACGTATCCTTTTTGTTTCCCTATTTATGGTATTCTTAATTGGTTTTATCACAATTACTTCATCAGAATTACACGGAAATCCAGCATTAAATCAAATGGGTATCGAACATGTACAAGGGAATACAGAAGGAAAAGAAGTACGATTTGGAACGGTCTTCTCCTCACTGTATGCGACAGTAACAACGGCAGCTGAAACAGGTGCGGTTGATACAATGCATGACACGTTAACACCGATTGGCGGATTGGTGCCACTTGTAAATATGATGTTAAATACAGTGTTTGGTGGCGTTGGTGCAGGGTTTGTCAATATCATTATGTACGCAATTATTGCGGTCTTTATATCTGGATTAATGGTTGGACGGACACCAGAGTTTTTAGGTAAAAAAATTGAAGGGAAGGAAATGAAGTTAATTGCAGTAACAATATTATTTCATCCATTGTTGATTTTAGGATTTTCAGCATTGGCCCTTTCAACACATTTAGGAACAGATGCAATTTCTCATTCAGGTTTTCATGGTTTAACGCAAGTGGTATATGAATATACATCTTCTGCCGCTAATAATGGATCTGGATTTGAAGGACTAGGCGATAATACAGCGTTTTGGAATATTACAACTGGTATCGTTATGTTTTTAGGACGTTATTTCAGTTTAATTACAATGTTAGCTGTTGCAGCTTCATTGAAAGAGAAGACAGTAGTGCCGGAAACAGTAGGAACATTCCGCACAGATAATAGTTTGTTTGGAGGCATTTTCATTGGAACGATTGTAATCGTTGGAGCATTAACATTCTTCCCAATGTTGGTATTAGGACCAATTGCAGAATTTCTTACATTGAAGTAATGGAGGGTAAATGATGAGACCTGTAGTGGCAAAAGAAAAACAAGTTGATCAATCGATTACATCGTCAATACATGCTGTAGAGAGTGAAGTTAGACAAGCGAAAACGATGGATCGTGATATTGTTACACATGCGATGAAACAATCAGTTGCGAAACTGAATCCGAGAGTAATGGTGAAAAACCCAATTATGTTCGTGGTGGAAATTGGATTTGTTATTACTCTTATCTTATCGTTTCTTCCCAGTACATCTAGCAGTATACCAGGATGGTTTAATATAATAGTTTCTCTCGTTCTATTATTTACAGTTCTGTTTGCTAATTTTGCAGAAGCATTGGCAGAAGGGCGTGGTAAAGCACAGGCCGATTCTTTGAAACAATCGAAGAAAGATGTATTTGCAAACGTCATAAAAGAAGATGGAAAAATCGTTCAAGTTTTAGCTACTGAACTGAGAAAGGGCGACATCGTAATTGTAAAACAAGGAGAAATGATTCCAAGTGATGGTGAAGTCATTAAAGGTTTAGCATCAGTCGATGAATCGGCTATTACGGGGGAATCTGCTCCTGTTATTAAAGAGGCTGGTGGAGACTTTTGTTCAGTAACAGGCGGTACAATGGTTGTTAGTGATGAAATTACAATTTCGATTACAAGTAATCCTGGTGAGTCATTTATAGATAAAATGATTTCTTTAGTAGAAGGAGCTGCTCGTCAAAAAACACCGAATGAGATTGCTCTGAACACAGTATTAACAAGTTTAACTCTTATTTTCTTAATTGTTGTTGTCACACTACCGATTTTTACAAATTATTTAGGGTTTAAAATTGATACAGCTGTACTCGTAGCGCTTCTCGTTTGTTTAATTCCAACGACAATTGGTGGTTTATTATCAGCCATTGGGATTGCTGGGATGGACCGAGTGACGAAGTTTAATGTATTAGCAATGTCAGGTAAAGCTGTAGAAGCTGCCGGTGATATTAACACAATTATTTTAGATAAAACAGGTACGATTACTTTTGGGAATCGGATGGCACATACATTACTTCCTGTAGGAAATGAAACGATTGAACAATTAGGAAAATGGGCTGCACTAGGATCGGTTTTAGACGAAACACCAGAAGGGCGATCTGTCATAGAATATGTAAAATCAAAATCTTTCTCTTATAATAGAGAACTCGCAGAACAAGGTGAATTTGTTCCATTTAAAGCAGAAACAAGAATGAGCGGTGTGGATTTACCTGATGGGACAAAAGTAAGAAAAGGTGCAGTTAATGCGGTTATTGAGTGGGTACAAGCACAAGGTGGAACGATACCAAAAGATTTAAATCAAAAAGCTGATTTTATTTCAAAAGAAGGTGGAACGCCACTTGTAGTTGCAGTGGATAGTCGTATTTATGGATTAATTTATTTAAAAGATACTGTAAAACCTGGTATGCGTGAACGTTTTGAGCAGCTTCGCCAAATGGGAATCAAAACAGTGATGTGTACAGGTGATAATCCACTAACAGCAGCAACAATTGCGAAAGAAGCAGGGGTAGATGAGTTTGTTGCAGAATGTAAACCGGAAGATAAAATTGCAGTTATTAAAGCAGAGCAAGATAAAGGAAAACTTGTAGCAATGACGGGTGATGGTACGAACGATGCACCAGCGTTAGCACAAGCTGATGTAGGGTTAGCGATGAATAGCGGAACAACAGCTGCGAAAGAAGCAGCGAATATGATTGATCTAGATTCCAATCCAACAAAAATTATTGAGGTTGTAGGGATTGGGAAGCAGCTACTAATGACGCGCGGTGCGCTAACAACATTTAGTATCGCGAACGATATAGCAAAATATTTTGCAATTATCCCAGCGATGTTTACATTAGCAATTCCGCAAATGGAAGCACTCAATGTAATGAAATTAACTTCGCCGCTTTCAGCCATTTTATCAGCATTAATCTTTAATGCAATTATTATCCCATTACTCATTCCTTTGGCGATGAAGGGGATTGCATATAAGCCGATGAGTTCCAATGCCTTACTTGGTCGTAACTTATTCATTTACGGTCTTGGAGGAGTGATTGTTCCTTTCATTGGAATTAAAGTAATTGATATGATTGTGGGATTGTTTATATAAGGAAGAGGGGAAAAGAAGATGGCTAACAAACAAAGTATACTTTCACCGGTCATTCGTGTTACTTTTACATTTCTTGTCCTGTGCGGGCTTTTATATCCATTGCTTGTAACTGGAATTGCACAAGCGGTAATGAAGGACAATGCGGATGGAAGTCTTATATATAATGAAAAAAATGAAGTGATTGGCTCAAAATTAATCGGCCAAAACTTTACAGATCCACGTTATTTCCATGGACGTGTTTCAAGTATAGAATATAAAGCTGAAGCATCGGGATCAAATAACTATGCACCATCTGATACTGATTTAGTAAAACGTGTAGAAAAAAGTGTAGCAGATTGGAAGGAGAAAAACCCGGCTGTTCCAGTTACGGAAGTACCGATGGATTTAGTGACGAATTCAGGTTCTGGATTAGATCCTGATATTAGTCCAGAGGCAGCTTACGTACAAGTGGATCGCATTTCGAAAAAAACGAATATTCCGAAAGAAACAATAAATCAAATCGTTAAAGATCAAACAGAAGGTGCTGCATTAGGGTTATTTGGAGAAGATCGTGTGAATGTCTTGAAATTAAATTTAGAGTTACAGAAACTAATGAAATAGTACCGTTGCTACCTCAATCGAATGGATTGAGGTAGCGTTGTTTGCTAGGAAGGGTTGTGTGTGTAATGTATGCAGATGACTATAAACCGACATTTCAAAGACGTACGCCGGAGGAATATTTAGAATATATTCGAAGGCAAAATCGCGGGAAATTAAAGTTATATGTAGGGGCTGCTCCGGGAGTAGGAAAAAGTTATAAAATGCTGTTTGACGCGCAAGAGATGAAAAAAGAGGGCGTTGATATTGTAATTGGTTTAATTGAAACACATGGAAGAAAAGAGACAGAAGAGGCAATTGCTGATTTAGAAAAAATGCCTTTAAAAGAAATGAATTATAAAGGAAAAGTATTTTATGAGCTTGATGTAGATGGGATTATAAAACGAGCGCCTCAAGTCGTTGTTGTGGATGAATTGGCACATAGTAATATACCTGGGTCAAAACATAAAAAACGCTACATGGATGTAGAAGAATTATTAGACGCTGGAATATCAGTATTATCGGCGTTTAACATTCAGCATTTAGAGAGTGTTCATGATATTGTAGCGCAAATCACGAATGTAAAAGTACGAGAGCGCATTCCCGATTTTATTTTACAAAAAGCAAATGAGATTCAACTGGTTGATGCAACACCAGAGGTATTACGAAAACGATTAATAGATGGGAAGATATATAAGGAAGAAAAAATTCAGCAAAGCTTACAAAACTTTTTTACAGTTAATAATTTAGGAGCTTTACGAGAACTGTCACTTCGCGAAGTTGCAGACGACATGGACGAGAAAATTAGTCAATTGGTGATGGAACCAATCGGTGTAAAAGAAAAGATTCTCGTATGTGTGCAGTACAGTTCAACAGCGGAGAAATTAATACGGCGCGGCTGGCGTATGGCAGACCGATTAAATGCTGAATTGTATGTGTTAAATGTTGAAAGAGAAAATATAGAATCAATCTCGGTAGGAAAAAGACAAACAATTGACGAATGGCAAGCTTTGACGAATCAATTTCATGCAACTTTTTTATTAGAAGAGGCGAAAGGAAGAAAGCCAGCTGATGTCATCATTGAAGTGGCAAACCGATTGCAGGTCACACAAATATTACTTGGGCAATCAGCAAGAACAAGATGGGAAGAGATTCGAAAAGGATCCATTGTAAATGAGATTATGAGGCAGACGAAACATATTGATATTCATATTGTGGCTGATCAGAGAGTATAAAGAGAGAATGTCCAAATGTAGCAAATTAGCTGTTTTCGGACATTCTTTATTTTTGTTTGTACGTTATATATACATTAATTAAAAAAATTAGGTGGGAGAGAGCAGCTGGCCATGGATAGAAGCGGTCAGGGCCCTTTTCTGCCACATACGAAG
>NZ_JBALQK010000030.1:21488-31738 GCF_036965845.1 Bacillus sp. JJ1127
GGTTACTTTTTATTCTGTATAGCAGGGATGTAGATGTCGAAAAATTAAAATGGATTTATATAAATATTATTTAGTTTTTGGAATCCCAGCTTTTCTTACAGGATGAGAAGTTAGCTTTTTCATAGCATATAAGACCACAATCAGAAAAACAATTGCTTCTACAAAGAAAATCCAAAAGTAATTTTGATGAAAGAGTAGAAAACTACCTACGATTGGTCCTGTACCCATTCCGATATAACGGATAAAGTTGTAGATACCAATGGCAGTTGCTCGTTCTTCTATAAATTCCTCTGCTAATAAAGTTGTATGGGTTGGCATGGATAATCCCATGCTGAAACCGTATACGGATGTAATAATAATCAAGATCGGGATGCTTATATGATAGGTGAAAGAGAATGAAATTACGCATATGATATTCAAAAAGCTAGTGATAAGTAAAGCTTGTTTTGTTGTGAGTAATGTTTGCAAAAATTTGTAACAATAACTTCCTAGCATAATACAGAGGGACATTGGTACAAACATAAGCCCAATTTCACCTGCGTTTAGATGAAATACATTTGTTAACATGCTAGGTAAAAAAACGAGGAAACAAAAATAGATACAAAACTGCATAAAACCAATGATTGCAATAGAAGATCCAATCTTATTGCCTAAAATACTCCAATAATTATTTGTAGTTTTGTCTTTCTTGAGTACGTCTGGTTTTGTTTCTGGCAGCAATGAAATATTTGTAATTAATAAGATTACACCAATTGTAGATAAAAAGAGAAAAATAGATACGTGACCGTTTATGTTTCCGAGATAGCCACCCATGAGAGGGCCTATCGCTGGAGCAAGAGCAAGTAACATTTGATAGAGACTCATTGCTTTTCCGCGTTCGTTTCCTTCGAATAAATCACCGATAATAGTAGCAGCAACTATAGGTATAGCGGCTATTCCTAACGCTTGAACAGCCCTAAAGAAAAGGAATAAATAAATGTCTGTTGTAAAAGCACAACCGATTGAACCGATCGTACTAATAATTAGACTAGGAATGAGAATATATTTTCGTCCTTTTGCATCAATCAATGGTCCGTAAACAAGCTGCATAATTGCAAGAACAAAAGTGAAAATAGAAACAGTTAAATTTACAAGATAAAGAGAGGTGTGAAAGGAATCTTGAATCATTGGTAAGATAGGTGTGTAAATATTTTGAGCGAAGGAACCTAATAGAGCGCTAATACAAACGATATACAAAATAGATTTTAATTTTGATGAAGATAATGAGTGATTCATCATAAAACCTCCTTATTTTTGTTTCCTTGGAAACTAAAATAATTTTAACATTATTTTCTCACTTGTAAAGATAAAAAAATAAATTTACAATGGTATATAGTTAAATTGTTTCTGTGGAAACTTACATAGCTTAATGGAGGGGAAAGGATTGGAACGTACAGCTAAACAGATGGAAATACTTTCGGATATTCGTACACTTTTTCATAAAAAAGAAGCGCATATGAAGGATAATGAGGAGCGCTTGCTTCGTGAGACAGGTGTAAGCGGAGTGTCTTTATCAGAGTTACATGTTATTCAATGTATCGGAAAAAAGGGTTTGATGAATGTAACAGCAATTACAACAGAGATGGGGATGACGAAGGGAGCAATTTCTAAAATTTGTACAAAGTTGTTTAATAAACAATTCGTTGAGAAGATGAAAATGTTAGATAATCAAAAGGAAATATTTTTCCGTTTGACGGACAAAGGAAATGAGATGTATAGAGCGCATGAAAAATTACATCAACAAGCTGAAGATGAGTGGTTGTTACTTTTAGATAAGTACACAGAAGAGGAATTGGTATTTATTCAAAGGTTTATAAAGGATGTAGGATTGCATTTAGATAAGTAGAAGAATAATTTTTCGTTCACACCAAGCCTTCTGAATATGGTTTCTGAAAAAACTCATATATAATAGAAAGAGATACTTCACATGGTGAATAATTAAAGAGTCAATATATAGAGAAAGAGGAGAGAAGAACATGCTTGAAAATACGGGTTTAGTATTAGAAGGCGGCGGTATGCGCGGTGTATATACTGGTGGAATACTAGAGTACTTTATGGAACAAGATTTATATTTTCCATATGTTATTGGTGTTTCAGCCGGTGCTTGTCATGCGGCGTCGTATCTTTCCAGACAAAGAAATAGAAATAAAACAGTAAATATTGATTATGCGTCACATCCGAAGTATTTATCGTATAAAAATCTATGGAAAAAGCGTCAGCTATTTGATATGGATTTCATTTTTCGTGAAATTCCAGAAAAGCATGTACCGTTTGATTTTGATACATATTTTAATAGTCCAGAGCGCTTCCTTGTAGGGACGACAGATTGCGAAACGGGACAGCCTGTTTATTTTGAAAAAGAAGGCACAAATGAAGATGCGTTGAATTTATTACAAGCCTCTAGTTCCTTGCCATTTATCGCACCGATTGTAAACTATCGTGGTAAGGAATTGTTAGATGGCGGAATTTCCGATCCAATTCCAGTTCGTAAAGCACAGGAGGATGGATATAAGAAATCAGTCGTTATTTTAACGAGAAATCATGGGTACGCTAAGAAAAAATCAAAGTTTGGCTGGATTGCAGGGAGGGCATATAAAAAATATCCAAATCTTGTAAATACGATGCTTACTCGTTATGAAATATATAATGAAACACTTCATTACATTGAAAAAGAAGAGCTAGCAGGTAATTTATTTGTTATTCGTCCAGAAGTACCACTGCAAGTAGATCGTATGGAAAAAGATACAGAAAAACTACAAAACTTATATGAGCAAGGATATAAAGATGCAAAGAGACAATTTGCAGATTTACAGGCATTTTTGCAAAGTTAAAGCCTCTGAATAGGGGTTTTTTATCTATAGTGAATATGTCATATGGTATAATATGGATAAAAGTATGTGAAGGAATGATACATATGGAAAATGTATATAAAGGACTTAGACATACTGGATGTACGGCAATGCTTATTTTTGGCGGGGTATTTCTACTTCGCTGGTTGATTCATGATGAAATGTTATTAGATCAACTCATTGGGTTTTGTGTCGGAATGATGATGTTCATTTCTTCCTTTTTAATTCAAAAATATAGTAAAGAATTGCGAATGAATGAGAAATATTAGAAAAAGCCTTGATTCACAAATTCCGTGAACCAAGGCTTTTTTATTAATGCGGTAAGAAAACTAACTGATAAGCAAACAAAATTCCAAATACATACACAAGTGGGTGAACAGTACGGAATTGTCCTTTTGCTACTTTCATAAGTGGATACGAAATGAATCCAAGTGCAATACCTGTTGAGATACTTGATGTAAGTGGCATGCTTAAGATTACTAAGAATGCTGGGAATGCTTCATCGAATGTATCCCAATCAATGTTACGTACAGCTCCCATCATGAGGCTGCCGACAATAATTAATGACGGAGATGTAATTGCTGCGACACCAGAAACAGCACCTACTAGAGGGCCAAAGAATACAGCAACTGCAAATAGTACAGCCACTGTGAGTGTTGTTAAACCAGTACGTCCACCAGCTGCAACACCCGCAGATGATTCAATATATGCTGTTGATGGTGTTGTCCCGAACATAGCCCCGATTGTTGCTGAGAAAGAATCAGATAGAAGAGCACGTCCCGATTTTGGAAGCTTGCCATCTTTCATAAATCCACCCTGATGGGCAACACCAAGTAGTGTGCCTGTTGTATCGAATAGCGTAACAAGTAAGAGTGAGAATACAACGCCGTATAATCCGTAATGAATCACATCAGAAACAGCAGTAATTGGATTTGAAACTATAATTCCTTCTGGTAATCCAGGCATTGATGTAATCCCGTTTGGAAATGTTAACTGACCTGTGAAATAAGCGATAATTCCTGTTAAGAGCATTCCGATGAATAATGCGCCGTTTACATTTAAGGACATAAGAACTAGAGTAATTCCAAGTCCAGCTAATGCTAGTAGTACAGGAGGCGAATGAAGATCTCCAAGTCCAACTAAGTTAGTTGGATGCTTTGTTACAATGCCTGTCAGGCGTAAACCGATAAAAGCAATAAATAAACCAATACCAGCAGTAATTGCGTGTTTTAAATTTTCAGGAATTGCTTCCATTAATTTTGTACGGAAAGATGTGAATGATAACAAAATTAAGATCATCCCTGCTACGAATACAGCAGAGAATGCAATTGCAAATGTCATGCCTTCATGTGCTTTTACAACAGAGTAAGAGAAGTAAGCATTTAGTCCCATACCAGGAGCGATTGCAATTGGTAAATTTGTAAAGATTGCCATAAATAATGTTCCGACAACAGCTGCAATAATTGTCGCTGTAAATGCTTGTTCAAACGGAACGCCTGCATCTCCAAGGATGACAGGGTTTACGACAATAATATATGCCATCGTTAAAAAGGTAATAATACCTGCCATGATTTCAGTTTTAATAGAAGTTTTATGCTCCGAAAGGTTAAACATATAAACATCCTTTCTTTTTTACGAATGATTTTCACAACAGTTATATATAATATTCGTTTTTAAAATATTTTGCAAGAGTTTCACAAAAAAAGTTTATGATAATTCATATTTTATGTCTTAATTTCGAATATTAATCACCAAACTGCCTTTATATTTCGGCTTTTAACGTATAAGTACTTTTCATAATTGTGTACATGATAAGGAAGAGAAACGAGAAGGAGTTGAAATGAATTATGTCACAACAAAAAAAGTTTTTAACATTGCCACCGCAACATCAAAATAGACAACCGGGGATTGAAGCAGTAATGAATCCACTTCCAGAGTATGAAGACCTTAATTATCGTGGTAGTGAGAAATTAAAAGGGAAAAATGTACTTATTACAGGTGGAGATAGTGGGATTGGAAGAGCAGTATCTATTGCTTTTGCGAAAGAAGGGGCACATATTGCTATTGCGTATTTAGATGAATTAGAAGATGCGAATGAGACAAAAAGGCTTGTTGAAAAACAAGGTGTAAAATGCATATTGCTTCCAGGAGATTTGAGTAGTGAACAGCATTGTCAGCACATTGTAAAAGAAGCGGTTTCCAAACTGGGTGGTTTAAATATTCTTGTAAATAATGTTGCACAGCAATACCCTCAGCAAAGTTTAGAATACATTACAGCGCAGCAGCTTGAAAAAACATTTCGTATTAATATTTTTTCGTATTTTCATGTTACAAAAGCGGCACTTGCGCATTTAAAACAAGGAGATGCAATTATCAATACAGCATCTATTGTTGCATATGAGGGAAATGAGCAACTTATCGATTATTCTGCAACAAAGGGAGCGATTGTTGCTTTTACGCGTTCACTTGCAAAATCATTAGTACAAAAAGGAATTCGTGTAAATGGTGTTGCACCAGGACCAATTTGGACGCCTCTTATTCCATCAAGTTTTGATAAGAAGAAGGTATCGGAATTTGGAAGCAATGTCCCGATGAAGAGACCTGGTCAGCCATATGAATTAGCACCTGCCTATGTATATTTAGCTTCAGGAGATTCAACATACGTATCTGGACAAATGATTCATGTAAATGGTGGTGTAATTGTGAATGGATAAGCTAAATTATTCATAAGAATCGAATGCGTAGTAAAAGCTAATCGTACCATCGTATATGATGGTACTGGGGGGATATGAATGAAGAAAGTATTGTTAATGGCGATCCTCTTTTTGTGCCTACCGATGAGCGCTTTTGCCGATACAGATCATTTGATATTGATTAATCTTACGACAAATCAGTTATCTTTTTTTGAAAATGGAAACTATATAAGGACATTCCCGGTAACAACAGGGAGGAATAGCACACCAACTCCTGAAGGAACCTTTTGTATTATTAATAAATATAAAAATAAAGAATATCACCGTAAAAAAATTCCTGGTGGTGCCCCCAATAATCCTCTTGGAACACGGTGGCTTGGATTAAATGAAAAAGAATATGGGATTCATGGAACGAATCGTGAAGGAACGATTGGAAGAAGAGAATCAAATGGTTGTATCCGGATGCATGACAGAGATATACAATGGTTATATGACAGAGTAGCATTGCAAACAAAAGTAATTATTTCACGGTTTCATACATCTCCAGAATATGCAGCTTATAAGCTTGGATATCGTGTTATAAGTTGGAATGGACGGAAAGTGGATGAAGAGCAGATTGGAATGCTGACACTTGTAGATCGCGTGAATATATATTGGCAAGAACCGAATGGGCAATTGACAGAAGTAAAAACTGTATTGCCAAATGAACGCTATACGGTGTATTCCCAAAGGAACGGACACTATTATATCGGGAATAATTTGTATATTATAGATAAAACAGGAGAAAAAATTCGCTATGAACAATTACCGTATTCTATTTTAAGCAATATATACAAAAGAAAATACAATGTTCCGTGATAGCTACCGTAAATAGGCGGTAGCTTGTTTATTCGTAGGCCTCCCAATCGCAACTATTGTGCTTTGTTGAATATAATACAGTACAGATTGGGGGCGGTTATTTTATGAGGAAAGGGAATAGCGAATTTGCCTTTAAACTCTTTTTAATAACAAGCGGTTTATTTATTGTTTATTTGTATGTATCATTTTTGTTTTTTCTGTATATACCTTATATCGATTTAATCCTGTTAATCGGCTTTATTTGGTCCTTTATTAAAGCGAGAGAGGGAGAAGAGGGGATATATCGCCAAATCACTTTATGGGGAACCGTTTTTATATTGATTGTGTATATGCTTATCATGCATGATACTTGGAAATATGGATTCATTATGATGTGAAAGTTAAATGAAAAGAGATTGGTTGTATCTATTAAAGGTGGAATGAGAAAAAATCCCCATCTCCTGTTGAGATGAGGATTTTTGAGTTAATATTTTGGTCTAAACGTTTGGCAACACGTTTCAACACTTGTTACCACGGAACTTTCGAGTGTTTCACCTGTGAAAGCCGCATTTGTATAAGAATCATCGCCTGATGGATTCGTATTTTGGTCATCAGGCTGAACAAAGATTGCATTTGCTTGACAAAAGTTGCCTTGTCCCCAAAATGAACAGTTGGAAACAGAACATCGTACTTCTGGCATGAAATCCCCTCCTTATACATTAGTGTGGGATTTTACACCCGTTTCATGTATAGAGGAAGTTTCCTTTTCTTGTTACTTTTTAGTTTCTTTAAACCATTTTTCAAAAGCACCTTTTGGTTGATCGCCTGTAATACGACTTACTTCTTTACCTTCTTTATAATGAATAATTGTTGGAGTACCTTGAATCTTAAATTCATCCCAAACAACATCAGGTTCTTTTTCAATATCAATTACCTTCATGTCAACATTCAAATCTTTTGCAAGAGGTACAACGATAGGAGACACTTTTTTGCAATGAATACAATCTGTTTGGTAAAAGTAGATGGTTTGATCTTTTTTATCCGCTATATTTTTACGAAGATCCTCAAGAGAAATTTTATTTGCATAGTAATTTTCTTCACTTTTTGCTTCACTTTTCACTTCGTTGCTTGTTTTATTTTTATCTTCCATGTTTGTTACAGCCCAAATAGCTGCAAATAAGACGATAATGATACCGCCAAATATAAGCATCTTTTTCATGATTGCATCTCCTTATTTGTTTTTGATGACAATAAAGCTACAAACAGCAATTGTAATAAATCCGATTAACGCTAAAAATGGGATTGTGATGAAACCAAACCAGTTAATGTATTCTCCCGTACAAGGTATACGTCCACAAGCTGCACCTGCCGCTGAGAATGCAGAGACTTTTTGAATGGCATAGTGATATAAAGAAATACAGGCACCAATACTAGCGATTGGTAAGGAATAAGAAGCGATGCGATAGTCTTTTTTTACTACAGCAATGCCAAGCCATAAAACAAATGGATACATAAAAATGCGTTGATACCAACAAAGTACACAAGGTTCAAACTTCATGATTTCGGAAAAATATAAGCTTCCCAGTGTAGCGATAAAAGAAGCCCCCCAAGCAGTCAACAAAGCATATTCTTGTTTTTTCTCACGGTTCATGTTTTTACCTCTCTTATAATAGTTACATACTAAATTATAGTATGAAGGCAGCAAGAAAATAAAGAGAAAATATTTTTATCAAGAAAAGTTTTATAAGTGGAAATGAAAAAACAAGGTGTATAAAGCGTGTTTTTAAAAGCGCTTTTCGGCTTTTATTACATTGAAAAAGTTTTTTTACAGCCCATTGGAAATGTAATGATACAGAAAAATAAGTATAAAAATTTATGTAGCTCATCACGTTAAATAAACAATCATGAATAGAGCTATGGGGAAATATTCAAAAAGCGCTATTCTCAAAAAAGAATAGCGCTTTATTTAAAGTTGTACTTGCTCTATTTCTTCTACATGTGACTTTTGAGAGGCGTGGTCAATATATTGAAATAGAAGCTGCAGTTGCTGATCTACTTCTTGTAGTTCTGTACTGTATTTATAAGCGTGTAAAAAATGTTCAATTCGCTTAGAAAACAATTGATCATCAGTTTGTACCATTAAAACAAGCAACTTGTCCCAATTACAACAATACGTGTAATAGAGAGCTTTATCGTAGTCGTTATATGTGTACATTGTGAACCCTCCTTACTGAGGAGTTACATATAGTGTATGACAAGTGAGAAGAAATACACGTGAAAGAATTTGTTAAGGAAAATGTTGAGTAGAAATAAAAAAACGAGGAATTTCCTCGTTTTTAAGATTTTGGCATTGGGGTAGGCGTTGGTTTTGCATAACCTTCTTTATATTTGTCATCAATGTAGTTTCTAATTTCAAGGGTGGATTTGCCTTTTTGCTTCATAGAGGCAGACTCAGCTGCAATCTCTAAACAGTTCACACATGTTGTTGCGTGAGAGTCCCAAACAACTTCTCCATTTGCCTTGATTTCTTGGATAAAACAATTTTTATTGCTTTTATGCCCGACACTTTCTCCGCATCCACAGTAACAAGGTATCCAATTTAATAATTCCGCATTTTTCCCAGCAACCGCATAAATTTCCTTCATTTGAGGATCTAGTTTGTCCAGAAATGTTGGTAGTGTGTCAATTCCTTTTGTTGTTTCTTGGATGTCACCTTGCTGTACGTGGTGTGAGGCATGTTCTTCTTTTGACTCAGAAGATTGCTTTTTATCAGCCGCACCGCAACCAGAAAGGATAAGGCTAGTTATTACAACGAGAGAAAATAAATGTTTTTTCATATACTTTTCCCCTTTGCTTTTCTGTTAGTAAAAATTGTATCAGACTCTCTAGTGCTTTCCTATCATGAAGTTAAAAAATAAATGGATATAATACATACCAGATTAGGATAAAAAGGAAGGGCATTCAATAAAATGCACCTTCCTTTTCATGTTTAGTTTGCTCTATTTTCTTTTACAGATTGTAATAATTTCATCATTTCTGTTCGGATATCCTCTTTCTTAACATTTAATTTTTCCGCGATTTGTTTGACATGCATGCCATCTTTTTTCATTTTCAACACATCATTGAGCGGCGTATTACTTTTTTGGGCAATGATTGTTAAAACAGCAAGCTGGCGTAAGCCAATATGATAGTCTTTCATCGTTTGTTTCATTTGATCAGGTGTAGATTTTTGCATTTCTGCGATTTTTTGTAGTAATGCTTGTTTCGTTTCCTTACTCATATGATGTTTATGCAATTTCTTTGGATCTACACCAAAATGCTGTGCGGTTTTTTTCCAAGATTTATTTTCTTTATAGTAAGATAAAACGTCTTTAATATCCTTTTTACTAATCTTTGCAATGTGTGCTGCTTTCAAAATATCATGTTTTTTGTATCCTTGCTTTTCAAGTGACTGTATTTGTTCTTCTGAGATTAGCTTATGATGATGCATCACAACTTCTTTTTGTGTAGCAGCTGCAGCTGGAAAAACGGATACCCCACAGAGTAGTGCAGCCATAGTCATACTTAATGCAATTTTTTTGTACATAAAAATCCCTCCTAATTGGATAAAATGGAAAACGTTACATATAGCATGTCCGTAATTTATGAAAAACTTGTGAACATTTCAAGTTTTTTTATTCACAATGCAGGAGCGATTTTTTTGTTTGTTTCCCGACATAAAACATTGATTAATGATAGAAAACTACGTTATAATTGAAATTGAAAATCAATATCGATTATAAACTTATACATATATACATCCATTTTAATTTTTCGACATCTAAATCCCTGC
>NZ_JBALQK010000031.1:0-13180 GCF_036965845.1 Bacillus sp. JJ1127
CAATTTTATGATTTCTTTATGGTTATATATTCTTTTGGGAGTAGGAATTGTTTTAATATTTGAAATTATATCTGGAGGAGTTCCAACGATATATGAAAATCTACGTATTGTTGCTACGATGTATTATATGGGATTGGCTATTATTTGCTCTGTTACTTTTTTTATAAGAAGGACTATATATGAATGAAGTTTGAAAAAGAGAAAATGAGGATACTATTTTGTAGTAAAGAGTCGATGTACTAACAAAATAGCATTCTCATTAAGCTAAAGCGAATTTGTATCCATAAAATGAAAAAATACGCTATTTTTATTTAAAACATGGAAATCATTCTTTGATATTCATCATTGTAAAAAGATAAAACGAGAACGATTGGAATGCCATTTGTATGGGCAGCTGATTGCTATTCTACCCTGTTTTTTAGAAAAAGTTAGTATTTGATTGTTAAGAAATCTTGCGATATTAACTGATGCAACTAAGCCTAAGACTCCACAAGAACTTATTACTAAAAATACATGGAAAAGGAGAATAAAGAGATGGCACAATTGAAGGTCTTGAAAGAAGAGTAGGATGCAGTTTAGACTCAATTTAGTACAATGGCGTCTGATGCCGCCGCAGCATTTGCCAAGATGATTCAAGAACTTCGGGATAGTGGTATAGGAGGAGTTAACTATGTCTAATTTAAAAAATCAAACAATTAATAAAGGCATTTCAGCAGGGTTAACCATACTTCTAGCAACTGCATGTGGTATCATTGTAGCTAATCTTTACTATGCACAGCCCTTGGTTGGGTTAATTAGCTCTGCAATTGGACTTTCTACTAGTAGTGCTGGATTGATTGTAACGCTAACCCAGATTGGATATGTCGTTGGCTTACTATTTCTTGTACCTTTAGGCGATATTGTTGAAAACCGAAAGCTGGTAGTTATATCGTTACTTCTAAGTGCAGTCGCCCTGACTGCCTATTTTTTGTATGTCCGGGCTTTAAAGATTAATTGCAATTGTTTTGAGGTTTTTGCACCAGAACCAAATTTTTTGTCTCTATCGCTGTAAGGGAACAAAACTCACCATGTAAAATGTGTCTGAATTGTATATAGACTATATAAAAAGAGAGCTTGTTTCAGAAAACAAGCTCTCTTTAAAAGAAATAACGTAATTAAGATGTCTATATATTATCATTTGATTTATATCTCGAATTAGTAATATCCTAATTAAATATAAATTAATTAAAAGTAAATAAACAGGAGGGGGGAATCAATAAACATGGTACATTTAATGGTATCAAAAATTGGGAAATCATACAATTAGTATAAACAGAAAAGATAATTGTTATGACAACGCATACATATTGTTCTTTTAAGTGTGAATCTTTCATAAACCTGAGAGTGGGTATCAAGAATGGAATTACGTCTAGAGTATTTTATTCAAGTTTGTAATAATGGTAGTTTTACTAAAGCTGCGGAAGTTCTAGGTATTTCACAGCCGACTTTAATTCAACAAATACGTGTGTTAGAGGGTGAGCTTGATACACCTTTATTTCATCGAATTGGAAGAGGTATCAAAATTACAGAAGCAGGTAAGTTGCTATTTGATAAAGGTAACTATATCATGTAGCTATTTGATGAGGTTCATAATGAGATTTTTGAATTAAAGGGTGTGAAAAGAGGTGTGATTACTATAGGATGGAACAATCATTAAAAAAACAATCTCCATGTATAGATGGTATGTATTATTGCCCACATAAGCCTTAGTGATAGCTGCCAGTGTCAAAACATAATATTGGATTACTTTTAAAAGCTGCACAGGAACATAATTTGAGTTTGAGGGAATGCTATGTTGTTGGAGATACTGGGAGTTCAGATATGATTGCTGCGGAGAAGGCAGGAGCAAAAAAGATTTTAGTGAAAACAGGATGGGGAGAAAGCTCCTTAACAAAATATAGCAAACAATCTTTTGGATGCTGTAAATTGGATTGCAAAGGATAATCAATCAACATAATAAAATTATGGTAAACTAATTATAGAGAATCCATACCTTTCNNACAAAATTTTATTTGTTTACTTTGGAGGGAGAAGAATGTTGGATACGAATAAAAATGTACGGACATCGGGGGCATATGTTTTACATAAAAACTTATTTGTTTTTCAAGTTGTGCCAACGAAAAGAAGAGATAGATTAGGTGTAGTAAGGCTAGGTGGACATAGAGAAGGGGATGAAACCAGCTTAGAAACCGCTAAACGTGAAGTATATGAAGAAGGACATCTTCTTTAGAGTAATAGCATCAGTATGTTCGAGTTTAAAAGATTATTTACAAGAATTTTGGAATTTTTGCACCAGAACCGATTTTTTTCTTCCGCACTTGTAGGTGACATTTGACTAAGTATCAAACCAAATGACAATGCGGAACCAACTAATACATTCTTTAATTTTATGAAAATTCCCTTTCGCTAAATATTTTTATAATACAAATTTATGATATGATGAAGACGGATGGGAGTAAAGGGTGAATTTTCAATTTATTTAAAAAGTGGATTAAAGGGGTTTCGAAATATAATGAAGCAGAAATGGTTATATACAATATTAATAGTAGTTACAATCGGATTTTTGTTTTTTTATAATCGAACAACTGAATCAAAGATAAATGGGTTCCCAGTTCCTGCTCGTGCGGAATATATACAACAGAAAGAACATAAGGATTTTGAATACAGAGGGACATGTTTTTCGAACGGTTTATCTTTTGATTATAAAGCAGGACTTTGGTTAGCTGGATGGAAAATACAAGAAGAAGAAGGTGCAATGATTAAATATAAAAAGGATGACCGCGTAGTCGTATTAATACAAGGAGGCAACGCCATTTATATGTATGAAGAAGGTAGTAATCAAAAAAACTAGACTTCAATTTATGAGATAGAGGATTTTAAATATCTTTTTATTTTACATAGACAATATAAAACAAAAAGACTTTGAAACAAATGAGGCCACTGAAAAAAGTCCATTTAATAATAAAAAGGGGGTTATTACCTACTATATACAGGTGGTAACCCCCTTTTTATTTTCTGTATATCATTAAGTTCTTAACAAAAAGTTGGTATAATTCTGTCAATAAAAGTGACAAAAAAATACCCACTTTATAAACGAATGACATAATTATACCTACATGTTGTACATGCGTATAGTAAGATCAAACCTTAGTGGAGCTAATTCGTGTATAGATTATTTTAAAAATAAAGAAACTGCACACATTTGAAACAATTATGAAATTGATTCAGTTAAGAATTTAATGTAACGCAAATAATTTAAGGTTAATGTAAGGTTCCCTTTAGATTGGTGAAAGGTAGATTCGTTACAGTTGAAACAGAAGGGAAATATCTAAAAAAGATTCGAATGGAGTTGACTTTTTATATGAGTGCATCGGCTATTGTACAAACGCAAAATCTGTCCAAAACGTATGGGGGTATTAACTGTGTAAATAAAGTTAATCTTCACGTTCAGGAAGGAGAAATCTACGGGTTTCTGGGGCCGAATGGAGCGGGGAAAACAACCACGCTAAAAATGCTACTCGGACTCATCAAGCCTTCTGAAGGGACAATCAAAATTTTAGGAGAAAGCTTGAGCAAACATCGCTCATCCATTCTGCAACGTACTGGATCACTGATTGAAGCGCCCTCTTACTACGGACATCTGACAGGGCTTGAGAATATGAAGGTCATGCAGCGTCTACGGAATGTGCCGGATAAAAACGTGCATGAGGTGCTTCGTATCGTACGTCTAGAAAATCAGAAAAACAAAAAAGCTGAACAATACTCACTAGGAATGAAGCAACGGCTAGGAATCGCAATGGCTCTACTCGCCTTCCCAAAGCTGCTGATTCTTGATGAGCCAACGAACGGACTTGATCCTGCAGGCATTGGTGAAATCCGAGAGCTCATTAAATCATTACCAGCACGCTATGGAATAACTATATTGCTCTCCAGCCACCTACTCTCGGAGATCGAACAGATAGCTACCTCAGTAGGTATTATCAGCGAAGGGAATCTACTGTTCCAGGGCAGTATGGCAAGCCTACGGAAAAAAAGTAGAAACGCTATTCTTATAAAAACGGGAGACAATGCCAAAGCAAATCAGCTACTTCGTACTAAAGGCTACACTCTGGCCCAAAGTGGCAGCCGACTTGAATTCGACAATCTCCAGGATACGGAGGTGGCGGAAATGAACAGAATACTTGTTGAACATAAAATTCCTGTCACCCGGATTGAAGAGCAGCAGAGAAGTCTGGAGGATATTTTCCTAGAGTTGACAGGAAAGGAGCGGAACTTGTGACTAAAATATTAGGACTGGAATACTTCAAAATCCGCCGCAAAAAAATATGGATTATGATTATATCATTTCTTGTCGTGGAGATGCTGTGGGCCTTCATATCCATTAGCCGGTCCATTGCTAGCAATCTGGATAACGCTGTCTGGGAATCTGTCATTTTCACTATATCATCCATGAATGGCCTTTTTATGCCGATTATTTCAGCCATTGTCGTCTCACGGATTTGTGATATGGAGCATAAGGGAGCAACATGGAAAATGCTTGTTGCTACCAATGTGGGACGTGGACATCTCTACGCAGTGAAGTATATATGCGCTTATAGTCTGCTCTTATATGGCATCTTTGCACAGGTCGTATTCATGATTGTATATGGACTAATAAAAGATTTTCCCGGCGCTCCTCCTATTGAATTGTTAATCCGCTTCATTGGAGGTACCCTACTGGCGACTCTCGCTGTTACAGCACTTCAGCAATGGATTTCTTTTGCCATCAAAAACCAGGCCTTCGCACTGTGCTTGGGCATGTTGGGCGGTTTTATAGGAACGACTGCCGGATTGTTCCCAGCTGCTACTAGACATATTTTTATTTGGTCTTACTATTTGGATCTCAGCCCGGTTACTTATCTATACGCCGAGTCTTCGAGCACCTATATGGTACAGCCAGTAAGTTCTGGGATTGTAGTAGCTGCGCTGATTATGACTGTCCTGTTCTATATCGCCGGAAGCATCCATGTAACCCGGCAGGAAATTTGAGGAGGGAAGTTGATGAAACAAAGTATTTCTGCTGAATGGCTCAAATTGCGCCATTCCCGGATCGGTCTTGTACTTGCTGTACTTCCTATCATAAGTCTGCTGATTGGATGTGCGAATTATTATTTTAACCAGGGCGTCCTGCAAAATGGCTGGTACAGCCTGTGGACTCAGGTCAGCCTGTTTTACGGTGAGTTTTTCCTACCTATCCTGATTGCCATCTGCTGTTCCTATATATGTAGGCTGGAGCATTTGAATCGAAATTGGAATATGATTATGACATCTCCTGTATCGGTTGTCAGTGTGTTTCTTGCTAAATTGATTGTCGTTAGCGTTTTAATCTTGTTCGCGCAAGGGCTGTTCATGGGACTCTACTGGCTTATAGGTAACTTGTTCTCCTTACCCGGACCATTCCCTTTAGAGACTATAGGTTGGACGATACGCGGATGGTACGCTTCTCTGTCCATTGGTGCTTTGCAATTGGGACTGTCGCTGCGGATCCGTAGCTTTGCTACGCCTATCGGCATTAGTCTGTGCGGGGTCTTTATCGGCCTGGGGATGTATATTGCTAAGGTGGGAATTTTTTTCCCGTTCTCATTGCTCAACATTGGCATGAGTGTGATGAGCCAGGATAAGTTGACTGACATACAGAACTTTTTGTTTTGGGTGATCAATATGGTTTTCATTATTATTTTTGCTTCAATGTCAATCCGACGGTTGAAGAACAAAGATATTGTTTCATCTTGATTGAGCCTAGGAGGAATTTTTAATGAAAAAAATATTGTTGGTACTGGGGTTCATTATCGTGATTGGGGCATGTTCGTTGATGTTATTCTTCAGTCCGGAGAAGCTTACACCTGACAATCCTGCTGGAAAAACCATCTATTACACAGAGATAACAGGTTCAGGCGTTCGAGATAAGAATGAATGTTATGCCTATGAGTTGACAGCCTATAATGAGAAAGAAAAGAAAAAAATTAGTTTTTCGGCCAAAAAGCAATTGAGAGAAGGGGCTTACGTCCAGCTATATTATACACTGATTCGGGGAGTCACGCACTGGGAAGAGATTAACTTCAAGGAGCTACCTGAGGTGGTGCAACAGCAGTATCAAAAATAATAAGAATCTGAAAGAAGAAAGGGACGTTCCATAACCATCAAGTTAAGAACATTATGAACTGAAACGTCGATAATTTCCTTTTCATGTATAATAAAATTGGGTGATGCAGGATGGAGAATTTAAAAGACAAAAAAATATTAATTGTAGATGATGAACCGGAAATCAGAATAATGATTGAAAGATTTTTAAGGAAAGAGGGCTTTTTCCGCATTTACACTGCCGCCGATTGCGTTTCAGCTCTGTCATTCTGCCACACAGGCAAACCGGATATCGTGATTCTCGATGTCATGCTGCCTGATGGAGACGGATTCTCACTTCTGTCTTCCATCAGACAGTTCTCGGACTTGCCGGTCCTTTTTCTCTCCGCTCGGGGCGAGGATGAAGACCGGTTGCTCGGACTGGGTTTAGGAGCAGATGATTATATTGTGAAGCCTTTCCTGCCACGCGAGCTGGTATTGCGGCTCATGGCAATTCTGAAGCGGGTCTATTCCTCTTCAGTGGCAGAGCGTCTATCTGTCTTCCGATTAGGGGAACAGACCATTGATCTGGAAAGCGCTGTCGTGCACAGGAATCAGAAGGAAATGCCATTGACGGCAAAGGAGCATGCCATTCTTATGAAGTTGTACGAAAATCAGGGTCGAATCGTTACGAACGATGCCATATGTCAGGCCGTTTGGGGTGATGACAGCTATGGTTACGAAAATACATTGATGGTCCATATCAGACGGGTTCGTGAAAAAATTGAATCGGATCCTTCCAAACCGATCCACCTTCTCACCGTCAGGGGACTGGGATATAAACTGCTGGTGAAGGAGACACGTTGAGTGGAAGGAATTATTCGTATATTACGCCGGTTTGTCACGATGCCTATCTTTATCTTGATATTTCTGCTTATTTTTAATTTTGTACTGCTGGGAACACTGGTGTTCGAAGAAATTAATCAAAGTCCGTCCCCGGAAAATGTGCTTAAGCAAGTAGCTCAAGGTTTAGGGAAGCAGGACGGCAGCTATCGTCTGGACGAACACGCCGCCGAGCTTCTGCAGCACAAACAGGCGTGGGCCATGCTGCTTGATGAATATGGTCATGTGCAATGGGATTACCATATTCCTAACGATGTTCCGAAAACCTACAATCTAGTTGATGTAGCCAAGTTCTCACGTTATTATCTTTTGAAATATCCTGTCTATATTTGGGAGCATGAGGCTGGCCTAATTGTAGTGGGATATCCAAAGGAAAGCCACTGGAAGTATCAATTTGATTTTCTTTCTGACTGGCTAAGATCGATGCCTCTGCGTCTTATTCTGCTGCTGATCTTTAATGTGGGGATGACTCTATTGATCTCTGTCGTGATTGGCACGCGTCTCATAAGAGGGATACGTCCTCTTGTGTCGGGAGTCCACAATCTTGCCAGGGAGGAAACAGTTGAGCTGGATTCCAAAGGTATATTCGGTGATTTGGCCCAGAGCATTAATGCCGCGTCGGCTAAGCTTCAGAATAAGACGGCCGCATTAAAGGCGCGAGATGAAGCGCGTTCCAACTGGATTGCTGGGATCTCTCATGATATTCGGACTCCGCTCTCGATTATTCTCGGCTATGCAAGCGAAATGGAGGATAATTCGGACTTGCCGGAGGAGCAAAGACATCAGGCTGGTATCATCCGGTATCAAGGCGAGAAGCTACGCTCACTTATAAGTGACCTAAATCTGGTCTCTATGCTCGAGTATGAAATGCAGCCATTGCGTTTGAAACACATTCGGCTGTCGGTTTTGGCGAGGCAGGTTGCCACGGATTTTTTGAATAATGGATTGGATGACCGGTACGACATTGATTTAAGGCTAACTGTTGAAGCGGTCCAGATCATTGGGGATGAGAAATTGCTACTTCGGGCAATCAGTAATCTTGTCCAAAACAGTGTACGTCACAACCCGCAAGGATGCGAAATCATACTGGAAACCGCCTTATCTAAGGACGGCTCCCAATACCACTTTATTGTAAGAGATAATGGAAAGGGTATTCCGCAGGAGCAATTACAAGAGATTACCGAGTTACCTTATTCATTAAGGAGAAAGCGGACTGCCCAGCAAGGTCATGGTCTAGGGATTCCGATGGTGGCAAGGATTGTGCAGGCCCATCACGGTCGCCTCATTCTTGCAAGCGGCAAGGACCAAAGGGGTTTAAAAGTCGTTATGGAATTTCCTTTGTATCAAAAAATGGAAAACATTAAAAAACTTAGGAATAAGCAAGATTAATAATAAGTATAGAATAATTCAAATCTTAGTTTGATGGACATATGTTAGTACTATTATTTGAGAATAAAGTTTGATGAAATTATTACTAATAACATAAAAATGAAAAAGAGCGTGTTTTGAAAAAAAGATTTCTTAAAACACGCTTTTAATTTTTATAAAAAGGTTTAATTCCTTTCAGGATGAGACTGTACAAAGAGATCCATCCATTCTATATGAAGTAATACAATAGCTTTTTAAATTGATTTTACCATCGTTATATTCGTAATTTCATAACCTAACTTTTCATATAATTCACGTGCAATTGTGTTATGGCCAAAAACGTGAAGAGAAATTTTTTTCATTCCTAATTCTTTAGCAAGAATTTCGATTTCTTTCATCGCTTTCTTGCCATATCCTAGCCCTTGGTATTGCTCAAAGATAATAAAATCATAAATATAGCCTTCATCATGATTCATAGGTGATTTTTGAGCAATCCAGATCATACCAACTATGTTTTGGTCGTGAAAAATAGAAAATAAGTAATTAAACTCAGATTTTTCACCTTGTGGTAACAGTTCGGTAAATGTTTTTCTGGATAGGTCGATTGCTTCATCTTCATTCCAATTTCCAGAAGTGATCTTTTCTTTTGCATAGTTATCAATAGCTTTCATAATATACTGTTGAAAATTTTCTTGACTCATAGGTTTTAATTCAACCATTATAATTCCTCCTAGTATATTAAAACTCTATAAGAACAGAGGTATTGTCTTTTAAATAACTTTACAGCTTTTCATGGATTAGATAGTAGATTGTTATTTACTTATATTTGCTCGAGTAACTCGAGTTCTTTTTCTACAAAACACATTTACTGATATCAATAGTATTTGATTGTTGCACCATATATCCCTCGCTTTTTTATTTACTAATAGAGGTATTCTTTTCTTTAGTAGAAACTCCTTTTTTACTCCCAAAATTCGTACCTATTACACCAAGAACAATTAGAATTCCGCCAAGGATATGATAATATGCAATTTGTTCGTGCAAGAATAAAACCCCTGCGATAATCGTGATAAGTGTGGATAGGTTGCTGAAAACACTCATTTTAGCTGCTTCGATATAAGTTAATGAATAGTTTAATAAAAATGCAGTTAGCAAGGAAGATAATACGCCTAAATATAAAATAGATATAAGAAATCTTTCATTTGTAAATGGTGTAAAGTATAAGCTAAGTGTCCCTTTATTTATATGTTCAATGATGGCCATAAAATTGAAACTGAGAAAACCAATTGCTGTCATCATATAAGTTAAGTCAATTAATTTAAATTTCTTTGTCATTTTTCGAGCTAACACATTATAGCAAGCAGATGATAATGCAGATAACAGAATAAGAATAATACCAAGAAAGCTAGTTTCATGCGTTTCCATACCGTTCATTACAAATATATAAATGACACCAATTACAGAAATGAGTACAGATATTTTTTGCCATGTATTTGCAGACTCCCTTAAGAAGTAGGACGCTAAAATCATTGTAAATATAGGAATGGCAGCTTGTATAATCCCTGCTTCAGATGAACTTGTATATACTAAACCAAATGCTTGGAAAGCAAAGAACAATGCCGGGTAAAATATCGCTAATGGTAAAAGTGTAAGTATGTTTTTGAATGAAATATTTAATTTTATAAACCCGAAAAGAACCGGGATAGTTGCTATTAAGAAAGCAACCGTGAAACGATGGGCAAGTATATCAATCGGAGTTGTAACGGTTAATGCTAATTTCACAAACATAAATGAAAAGCCGATAATAAATGCATATAGTAATGCGGCTGTATATGCTTTTGTTGTGTTTTTCATAATACCACCTCATATAGTTAATTTGTTACTGGCCAGTATATGTACATGGTAATCTTTCTAAGTCAGTGCTACAATGTGAACAAATATAAACTGTACCGGTACAAAATGAATGTGGAGGTGTAATCATGTATAAATATTTAAATGTATTAAATGAGTTAGAAACCATGATTCAAAAAGGAGAGATAAAAGAAGGAAAGAAATTACCGTCTATACGTTCACTGGTATCGCAATATCAGTGCAACAAAGCAACCATTATACGTGCGCTCCATGAATTAGAGAAGCGTCATATTATTTATTCCGTACCCCAAAGTGGATATTATGTTGTGAAGAAAATGGGGAATTATGAAGAAAATGAAACAGAAAAAATTGATTTCGCTTCATCAGCTCCAGATCCAGATGTATTTCCATACTTAGATTTTCAGCACTGTATCAATAAGGCAATTGACACGTACAAGAATGATTTATTTATATACGGTACACCTAAAGGATTACCATCTTTAATTGCAGTTGTGCAAAAGCAACTAGCAAATTATCAAGTCTTCACAAAAGAAGAAAATATTTTTATTACATCAGGAGTTCAACAAGCACTAGTTATATTAACCTCTATACCATTTCCGAATCAAAATGAAACAGTACTCATTGAACAGCCAAGTTATCATCTATTTATTGAATATCTAGAAACAAACAACATTCCTGTAATTGGTATAGAACGCACTACTGAAGGTATTGACTTAAATGAGTTAGAAAGAATATTCCGGACGGAAAAAATTAAGTTCTTTTATACAATTCCAAGATTTCATCATCCGCTTGGCACTTCCTATTCTAAAAATGAAAACGAAAAGATTATTTCTCTCGCAAAGAAATACAATGTATTTATAGTAGAAGATGACTATTTAGCAGATTTAGAACAAAATCCAAAGATAGATCCTCTATATAGTTACGATCATTCTTCATATGTAATCTATTTAAAAAGCTATTCAAAGATTATTTTCCCAGGATTACGTGTAGGCGTGGCAGTTATTCCTTCTTCTATTGCAGAGGCGTTTCATAAATATAAAAAACTATTAGATATTGATAGTTCAATGATTTCCCAAGCTGCTTTAGAAATCTATATAAAAAGCGGGATGTTTGAACGACATAAACAAAAAATTCGATTGTCTTACTATGCTAGATCTAAGATGTTATCGGGGGCATTGGAAAAAGCTTATGAAGAAAATCAACATTTGTTTACATATAGAGCAAGAAACGAAATAGGAATCCATACGTGCTTATCATTACAAAAAAGTATAGTTACGGATACGCTTATTAAGAACTTACGACAAAATCAGATATATATAGAATCTATTGATAAAAATTATTTATCTTTTTTCCGTAAGGACAAACTTTTAAAACTCAACGTATCAAATGTGAAAGAAGATAAAATCGAGGTAGGAATTCATAAAGTAATTGAGGAAATGAGACAAGTGAATCGTGTAGATTTCCATTTTAAAAAAGACTAATACTTTAGGAGGTTTATTATGAAGAAAAAAATAATAGCCTTGTTAATATGTATTGTCGCGGGAATTGTAGCGTTAGCAATTGTTATATATAACAAAGAAAGTGAAGAATGTAAAACGGTTGCTGTTCAAATACAGTCAATTATTGTAGATTATAACAGCCTTCCTGTATCGAATGTTAAAATTTATGAAGGCTTAGTCGCAAATGAAGAACGCGCTATTTCGAATTCACAAGGTGAGTTCAATTTTTACAGTGGTGTTTGTGGTGAATTTACGCTACAATTTGTTACTCCAGATGGAAAGAAATATACAAAAAAGTATGATCGAGAGCATGTACCTAAATTAGTTAAATTAGAAAATGAAAATTAAGGAGAGCTTTATATGAAACCATTACAAGGAAAAGTTGCGGTCGTAGCAGGGGCAACACGCGGTGCAGGAAGAGGTATTGCGATGATGCTTGGTGAAGCGGGAGCAACTGTATATGTAACAGGACGAAGTACAAAGAATAATTTATCATCAATGGGACGAACGGAAACGATTGAAGAAACAGCAGACCTTGTTACAAAACAAGGAGGAGAAGGCATTGCTGTTCGTGTGGATCATACAGTAGAGGAAGATATTAAAGCGTTGTTTACAAGAATTCAAGATGAACAAAACGGAAAACTTGATATTTTAGTGAATGATGTTTGGGGCGGCGATCCGCTTACTGAATGGGGAAAACCATTTTGGGAACACAACTTACATAATGGATTACTTATGCAACAGCGTGCTGTTCAATCACATATGATGACGAGCTATTACGGTGTACCGCTAATGGTGAATAATAAGAAAGGACTTATTATTGAAATTACAGACGGTGTCGATTATCAGTACCGTGGTAACCTATACTATAGTTTAGCAAAAATCTCAACCATCCATTTAGCAGAAGCAATGGCAAAAGATTTAGGGCAGCATAATATTACTGCAGTTGCCGTAAGTCCTGGTTTCCTTCGTTCGGAAGCAATGTTAGATTTATTTGACGTAACAGAAGAAAACTGGCAAGAAGGTGTAAAAAAAGATCCTCATTTTATTGCATCTGAAACACCTTTCTTTGTTGGAAGGGCAATCGCTACTTTAGCAAGTGATCCGAATGTTCATAATAAAACAGGGAAAGCACTTAGTTCATGGGAATTAGCAAGAGAATACGGATTTAAAGATATTGATGGGAGACAACCTGATTGGGGTAAATATTTTGAAGAGAATGTTCTTCAAGAAAAGTGATGTATCATGCTAAATAAAGTATAAGATTCTGTATATCAAATATAGGATTTTATACTTTTTCTTTCATAATTTTAGTTTAAAACTAATAATATGTTGCTAAATAAACACGCAAAAAGGAAGATCTCATTTAATGGAATTAAACTCCATTAAATGAGATCTTC
>NZ_JBALQK010000032.1:0-10304 GCF_036965845.1 Bacillus sp. JJ1127
ATAATGAAGAATTTCTTGTATTGTGTAAATATTTTTTATAACATTTGACATGTTGACAGATTATGAAATGAAAGTGAGTGATCCATGTGGATCTAACGCAAATTCAAAACCCTAGTTTTTTGAAAGATATGTCTATCAGTGAACTAGAGGAATTGAGTGAGGATATTCGTAAGTTTTTAATTGAAGAGCTCTCTCAAACAGGTGGACATATTGCTCCTAACTTAGGTGTAGTAGAACTCACAATTGCTCTGCATAAACTATTTGATAGTCCAAAAGATAAATTTTTATGGGATGTAGGACATCAATCCTATGTACATAAAATTTTAACAGGCCGTGCAAAAGAGTTTGGTACATTAAGACAGTATAAAGGGTTGTGTGGTTTCCCAAAACGCTGTGAGAGTGAACATGACGTATGGGAAACAGGTCACAGTTCAACATCATTATCTGCCGCGATGGGAATGGCTTTGGCACGTGATTTAAAGAAAACGAAAGAATATGTTATACCAATCATAGGGGATGGTGCTTTAACGGGCGGAATGGCTTTAGAAGCATTAAACCATATCGGGCATGAAAAAACAGATATGATTGTTATTCTTAATGATAATGAAATGTCGATTGCACCGAATGTTGGAGCGCTTCATAATGTACTGGGTCGCTTACGCACTGCTGGGAAATACAAGTGGGCGAAAGATGAACTAGAGTATTTGCTTAAGAAGATTCCAGCAGTTGGCGGGAAAGTTGCAGCGACAGCTGAAAAGATAAAAGATAGCTTAAAATATTTACTAGTATCAGGTGTCTTTTTCGAAGAATTAGGTTTTACGTATTTAGGTCCAGTTGACGGACATGATTATGAAAAACTATTTGAAACGTTGCAATATGCAAAGAAAACAAAAGGGCCAGTCCTAGTTCATATCATTACGAAAAAAGGAAAAGGTTATAAACCAGCTGAGAGTGACGTCATTGGAACTTGGCATGGAACAGGTCCGTATAAAATTGAATCAGGAGATTTTGTGAAACCGAAAGAAGTTGCACCAGCATGGAGTTCTGTTGTAAGTGAAACGGTTCGTAAGCTGGCGAGAACGGACGAGCGTATCGTTGCGATTACCCCAGCGATGCCGGTTGGTTCTAAGCTTGAAAAGTTTCAACAAGAGTTTCCAGATCGGATGATTGATGTAGGGATTGCTGAGCAACATGCAACAACGATGGCAGCGGGAATGGCAACGCAAGGAATGAAGCCGTTCTTAGCGATTTATTCAACATTTTTACAACGGGCATATGACCAAGTTGTTCATGATATATGTCGTCAAAATTTAAATGTTTTCATTGGAATAGATCGTTCAGGTTTAGTTGGAGCAGATGGTGAAACGCATCAAGGTGTATTTGACATTGCGTTTTTACGTCACTTGCCAAATATAGTGCTTATGATGCCAAAAGATGAAAATGAAGGTCAACATTTAGTATATACAGCACTGCAATATGAAGATGGACCAATTGCACTGCGTTATCCACGTGGAAATGGACTTGGAGTTCACATGGATGAAGAATTGCAAGCTATCCCTATTGGCACATGGGAGACATTAAAAGAAGGTACACAAGCGGCAATTTTAACGTTTGGTACAACAATTCCAATGGCAATGGAAGCAGCGGAGCGCCTTGAGAAAGCTGGTGTTTCAGTGAAAGTAGTGAATGCTCGCTTTATTAAGCCAATGGATGAAACGTATTTACATGAACTCTTAGGTAAAAATATGCCGATTTTAACAATTGAAGAAGCTTGCTTAATCGGTGGATTTGGAACAGGGGTAGTTGAATTTGCTACTGAACACGGATATCATAGTGCTTTAATTGAGCGAATGGGTATTCCTGATCAGTTTATTGAGCATGGTAGCGTTACAAAGCTGTTAGAAGAAATCGGTTTGACAACAGATGCTGTTGTAGATCGGATTCATACAATGATTCCATCAAAACAAAAAAGGGCGTAACAAATGAGTGTAAAAAAAGAAAGAGTAGATGTACTATTAGTAGAACGAGGGCTTATAGAAACGCGTGAGAAGGCAAAGCGCGCTGTTATGGCGGGGCTTGTATATGCAAATGAAATGAGACTCGATAAGCCAGGGGAAAAAATTCCACAAGATACACCAATTACGGTAAAAGGACAAGTCATGCCATATGTGAGCCGTGGTGGCTATAAATTAGAGAAGGCATTAGAGACTTTTCACCTTGATTTACAAGATAAAATTATGTTAGATATAGGTTCATCAACTGGTGGTTTTACAGATTGCGCACTGCAAAATGGAGCGAAGTTATCTTATGCTTTAGATGTAGGATACAATCAATTGGCATGGAAGCTTCGCCAAGATGAGCGCGTTGTTGTTATGGAACGTACGAATTTCCGTTACGTAACACCGGCAGATTTAGAACGCGGATTACCGCAATTCGCGAGCATTGATGTTTCGTTTATATCATTAAAACTCATTCTTCCAGTTTTAAAAACGATTCTTACTCCAAATGGTGATGTTGCAGCATTAATTAAGCCGCAATTTGAAGCTGGGCGAGAGCAAGTTGGGAAGAAGGGAATTGTTCGTGATCCGAAAGTACATGAGGCTGTTGTAGAGATGATTGTCGACTTTGCTATAAAAGAAGGATATGATGTGGAAGGTTTAACATTCTCTCCAATTACAGGTGGAGATGGAAATATTGAATTTTTAATTCATCTAAAATGGCATGGTGAACGTGAAAGTGGCGAAAATCATTCTCTAATTTCTGTAGAACAGGTTGTTGCGGAAGCACACGGAGTCTTAAAGCAAAAAGGGAAAGGGGAATAACATTTGTTGTTCCTCTTTTTGTTGGAATTGTATAATGATTGTAAAAACAATTGTGTACAAGTAAACGATTATACGTTAACATAAATAAGTGAAGTATACCAATGTTTAAACTATGGTAAGAGATAGTGTGAGGTGCAAATGTATGAATAAAGGTCAGCGCCATATTAAAATCAGAGAAATTATCGCGAATAAAGAAATTGAAACACAAGATGAATTAGTTGATATTTTACGTAATGAAGGGTTTAATGTAACGCAAGCAACTGTATCACGTGACATTAAGGAATTGCACTTAGTGAAAGTGCCATTACATGATGGCCGCTATAAATATAGCTTGCCAGCAGATCAACGATTTAATCCGTTGCAAAAATTAAAACGTAATCTAGTCGATTCGTTTGTGAAATTAGACACAGCAGGACATATGCTTGTGCTAAAAACATTGCCTGGTAACGCGCATGCGCTTGGAGCACTTATTGATCATTTAGAGTGGGATGAGATTATTGGAACCATTTGCGGTGATGATACTTGCTTAATTATTTGCCGTACGCCTGAAGATACAGGTGTTGTATCAGATCGTTTCTTAAATATGTTGTAACAAAAAGAATCTTGTTTACCTTTTTGCCAAAAGCGGAAAGTAAACAAGATATTTTTTATTATGGGAAAAATAGTATTTACTTAGAATAAGGTTAGGAAATAGATGGATTGACCCGTAAAACAAATGTTTGGTACAATGGAGCGGGCTAGAAGATTAAATTATACATACTATATATATAGTATAACTATTTGAGTAATACTCAATGAAAGCCCTTAATAGGGGATTAGTTTATAACGAGGTGAATGGAGCATTGTTATCGGAATTATCGATTAGAAACTTTGCTATTATTGAATCATTAAATATTTCTTTTCAAAAAGGTTTAACTGTTTTAAGTGGTGAAACAGGGGCCGGAAAGTCAATTATTATTGATGCAATTAGCTTACTAGTTGGTGGCCGCGGTTCAGCAGAATTTGTTCGATATGGGACAGAGAAGGCTGAAATCGAGGGGTTATTTTATGTAGAGGATGACAAACATCCATGTATTGCGAAAGCTGAAGAATTGGAGATTGAAATTGAAGATGGCATGATGATTTTAAAACGTGACATTGCTGCAAATGGAAAAAGTGTATGCCGTGTAAATGGTAAGCTTGTCACATTAAGTATATTAAAAGAAATTGGAAAAACACTGGTTGATATTCATGGACAGCATGAAACGCAGGATTTAATGAATGAGGAACGTCATTTATTTATGCTCGATCATTTTGATGGAGATCGAATTGTGAATCAGTTAGAAATATATCAAAGTGTATACGCTAAGTATGAGCAGTTAAAAAAACAACTTAAATCTTTAACAGAGAATGAACAGCAGATGGCGCATCGATTAGATTTAATTCAATTCCAGCACGAAGAAATTCGTAAAGCGGATTTGAAAGTAGATGAAGAAAATGAATTAACCGAAGAACGATTAAAAATCTCCAATTTCGAAAAGATTTATAAAGCTCTAGGTGATGCATATCGTTCCCTAAGTGCAGATGGTCAAGGGCTGGATCATGTACGAAACGCAATGGGACAAATGGAGAGTATTACGCATCTAGATGAGGCATATCAAGAAAATCACGATTCGATTGCGAATAGTTATTATTTGTTAGAAGAAGTAGCCTATCAGCTTCGAGAAAAGTTAGATATGATGGAATATGATCCAAATCGTTTAGATGAAATTGAAACACGTTTAAATGAAATTCGTATGCTAAAGAGAAAGTATGGAAATACTGTAGAAGAGATTTTAGCGTATGCTGATAAAATAGAGCAAGAAATATTTACGATTGAAAATAAAGATGTGCATATTGAAACGACGAAAAAGGAATTAAAAGAATTAGAAAGCGTAATTTTGAAAGAAGCAACGTTGTTAAGCGATATGCGCCATGGACTTGCAGATCACTTAACAAGTGCAATCCATCAGGAATTAAAAGAGCTGTACATGGAAAAAACGAAATTTGAAGTGAGAATTACGAAAAGAGAAGGTAACACAGAAGATCCTCTTGTAGAAGGAACGCCGGTGAAACTTACAGTAGATGGATATGATCAGGTGGAATTTTATATTTCAACAAATCCAGGGGAACCGTTAAAACAACTTTCAAAAGTGGCTTCTGGCGGAGAATTGTCTCGTATTATTCTAGCTTTAAAGAGCATTTTTTCTAAGCATCAAGGTGTTGCATCTGTCATTTTTGATGAGGTGGATACAGGCGTGAGTGGCCGGGTTGCACAAGCAATCGCAGAAAAGATTTATCGTGTATCAGTAAACTCACAAGTACTTTGTATTACGCACTTACCTCAAGTAGCTTCGATGGCGGATTCACATTTATTTATCCGTAAACAAGTTGCGAATGATCGGACGATTACATCAGTTACTGTATTAAGCACAGATGATAAGGTAACAGAAATTGCTCGCATGATTTCTGGCGTGGAAATTACCGATTTGACGACAGAGCATGCAAAAGAGTTACTTACACAAGCGCATCATTTTAAACAGGCAGCAGAGGCTATCCAATAATGGATAGCTTTTTTGTTCAAATGATGATATTTCTTAATTCTTCCGGTTATAAACAAAGCGTTGCAAGGAGAAATTAAAAGATGAAGCCCAAGAGGCTGAATGTGGGGTAGGAGCGAGGAGAGTGAACGAATTGAAATTAGAACGATTCCGAAAAATAATAGGGATTTGTCTCCTTGTTTCGTTAATTTTTATCGGATGTTTTAAACCGCTGCGTACGTTTATTTCATCCCCAAAACAACTCGTTATTTTTGAAGGGCAACAATCAGAAATAGCATCATTACCAGTTTTTCAGGCTTCATCTACAAATCATAATGTTTTTACAGTAAGTTCAGATAAAGAAGCGCAAGGGCTTATGGTAAATTCGCATCAAAATGGTGAAGCGGATATGGTTTTTCAACTCGCTGGTTTTCCGGTAAAAAAAGTAAATGTAAAAGTATTAAAAGATTTTAAAGTGATCCCAGGTGGACAATCCATCGGAGTGAAGTTAAATACGAAAGGTGTACTTGTTGTAGGGCATCATTTAATTCAAACCGAAAGAGGGAAAATATCTCCAGGAGAAGTAGCTGGTGTACAAGTTGGAGATATGATTACTGAAATTAATGGAAAAACAATTGAAAGAATGAGTGATGTAGCACCGTTTATTCATGATAGTGGAGAAACAGGTGAACCACTTAATCTTGTTTTATTAAGAGATGGTAAGTATATTCGAGCAAAGCTAACACCTCAAAAAGATAGTGGCGAGTCGTCTTATCGAATTGGTTTATATATTCGTGATTCGGCAGCTGGTATTGGAACGATGACTTTTGTTCATCCAGATTCTATGAAATATGGAGCCCTTGGCCATGTTATTTCTGATAATGATACAAAAAAACCAATTCAAGTGGAAGACGGACAAATTATGCGTTCAACGGTTACTTCTATTGAACGCGGTAGTCATGGAAATCCAGGAGAAAAATTAGCAAGATTTTCACCAGATCGTGAAGTAATTGGTAATATTACAACGAATAGTCCATTCGGTATTTTTGGTAAATTAAATACGAATATGAAAAATGGAATCATGGATAAAGAAATGCCGATTGCGTTATCTCATCAAGTAAAAGAAGGGCCGGCAAAAATATTAACAGTAATCGATCAAGATAAAGTAGAAGCATTTGATATTGAAATTGTAAGTACAGTACCACAAAAGTTCCCAGCTACAAAAGGAATGGTTATAAAAGTTACAGACAAGCGCTTGTTAGCGAAAACAGGCGGTATTGTGCAAGGGATGAGTGGCAGTCCGATTGTTCAAGATGGAAAAGTAATTGGTGCAGTCACACATGTGTTTGTGAATGATCCAACTTCAGGATATGGTGTTCATATTGAATGGATGTTACACGAGGCAGGAATTAACATTTATGAGCAAGAGAAAAAAGCAAGCTGATGCATGTCAGCTTGCTTTTTTTATTGAGAAATTCGTTGGAATTTTGTAAAAGTTCCGCAAGAGCTGTTTTTTGTTGTAAAATAAAAGAAAAGAGTGAACGTTTCGTTGTAATTCTATGATGGAATGTAGTATGAAAGAAAATAAATGAACGATAAACATATTTTTTTGTGATTTTATCGGAAATTAAGAAACTTTAAAAGGGAAATTTCACACAATTGTCGAACAATTCATGTAGCCTAGAAGCTTACACATGTCGGGAGAATCGATTCGGTAAGGGAGGAAAAGCTGTGGAGAAAATTAAAGTATGTCTTGTGGATGATAATAAAGAGTTGGTATCAATGTTAGAAAGTTATGTTGCTGCTCAGGATGATATGGAGGTAATTGGTACTGCTTATAATGGCCAAGAGTGTTTAAACTTATTAAAAGAAAAACAACCTGATGTACTCGTTTTAGATATTATTATGCCACATTTAGATGGGCTAGCAGTATTAGAGAAAATGCGACATATCGAACGATTAAAACAACCAAATGTCATTATGTTAACAGCATTTGGACAAGAAGATGTGACAAAAAAAGCAGTTGATTTAGGTGCTTCTTATTTCATATTAAAACCATTTGATATGGAGAATTTAACGAGTCACATTCGTCAAGTAAGCGGTAAAACGAATGCTACAATTAAACGTCCACTACCATCTTTCCGATCAGCAACAACAGTAGATGGAAAACCGAAGAATCTAGATGCAAGTATTACAAGCATTATTCACGAAATTGGTGTACCTGCTCATATTAAAGGATACATGTATTTACGAGAGGCGATTTCTATGGTATACAATGATATCGAACTACTTGGGTCTATTACGAAAGTATTATACCCAGATATCGCAAAAAAATATAATACAACAGCAAGCCGTGTAGAACGTGCAATTCGCCATGCGATTGAAGTAGCGTGGAGCCGTGGGAATATTGATTCTATCTCGTCCTTATTTGGCTATACAGTATCCATGTCAAAAGCAAAACCTACGAATTCAGAATTCATTGCAATGGTTGCGGATAAGTTAAGGCTTGAACATAAGGCTTCGTAAATGTTGATATAGCAGGGCTTTGACATGATATTAACGTTAGAGATCGTTGAGCGATAAATATCTTTTCTGACCAATAAACAACTTGGTCATTTGGTGATGAACACCGTCTTTCGGTAGTTATTAAAACTATTGAGAGGCGGTGTTTTTTTTGTTGTCTGATTTTGAGTTTCAAATCGAAAATTTTATGTTGTATTGTTCATCAAGGAATTTATCAATTAAGACATTAAAAAGCTATGAGCAGACTTTAAAGTTATTTTCAGCGTATATGAGGAATGAGTTTGCTGTTAGGGAAGTCGATAAAGTTAAATCAGCCCATATACGGCATTACATCAAGTATTTACGAGAACGAGGCAAATACACAGTTGCAGTAAATGATAAGTCTTTAAAGGTGAATTTCCCTCATAAGAGAGACGATTACAGTAAGCCCTTAAGTTCTACCACGATAGCGAACTACATTCGGAATATAAAAGTATTCTTTAACTATTTGTACGATGTAGAGAGGGAAATACGTAAGAACCCTGTGGAGTCTATAGAGAATATTAAGCCTAACCGTAAAAAGAAGCCTTTACTGTCAAAAGAGGAATTACTGGGAGTATTAGGAACGTTTGATAATACGACTTTTCACGGGTATAGAGACCTTTTAATTACTCGGCTGATCTTAGATACAGGCATGAGGATAGGAGAGTGTCTATCTTTAACCCCTGAAGTGGTGGACTTTAAAACAAAATCTATTCTTATCGAAAACTCGAAGAATAATCAGCAACGTTACGTATATTTCTCTTTCAAGATGTCTAGAGAGTTGAAAAACTGGTTGTTATATAGAGATCGCTATTCAAATAGTATCTATCTGTTTCCGACTATAAGAGGAACTAGATTAGAAATACGTAACTTTGAGAGGTCACTTAGAATGGCAGGTAAGAAGGTTGGAGTAGATATCCATCCACATCAATTACGAAATAACTTTGCAAAGTACTATCTTTTAAATGGAGGAGATTTTGTAACTTTATCTCGTATTCTTGGTCATTCTAGTGTGGAAGTAACACAAAAGGCTTACTTAGACTTTACGGATGGTGAAATAGGGAAGAAATATCAGAAACATTCACCGTTAAACCATCTAGATATTTAAATGAAAAAAGCGTCCTAGACGTAAAGGTAAACGAACTTTAGCGAGGCATTTACCAAAACGACTAAAACGCTAACATCTATGAGAGGATGAATTCCTCTGCTACTAACTAAATAACGGACAAACCGTACATTCAGTTTCTTACATTTTATCGAAAAAAATTCGAGGATGCAAGGTCTCTTCAGTGATGACTTTTTTAGGTGCTGAGTTACGGGATTTCCGAACGAGGAATGACCTAACACTCGTTAAACTTGAACAGGTTAGCTAAGCCGATGTCAGAAAGTTAAGCGTATACCCTTCAAAGCGTTTCCTTGTTTGCGCTGGGTGTAGTCTAGGTGTGAACGACCATTAAAGGTTCGGTGGCTGCTTGGTGTCTTAAGGGACAGGTGGCAACGGATAGATATGAGCTCACAGGACAAGCTTTGTGAGTAGAAAGTCTGTTGAGGGAGGAATCCCTGTGTTTAAACAAGGTGATACAATACGGATACTTCAGCGACTCATCCTAGCTCAGTATTAAAGCATCTACTTTATGTCGCTTTAACTTTTGTTTTTGCGATGTAAGGTAGATATTATCTGTCCAAGCCGTTGCTTAATCGATCTAAGCCATGCTCAGTAGTTGACAACCTTAGAGTCAACACCTTTTAAAGAAAATACCTCTATTGAAGGCTAAAGGGAGATTGGAGGGGCTACCACTAACTAGGGAACGAGGAGGAATGATCCACAATTGAAATATAGAAGTTATTCTATAAAAAGTGAAGTAGCTGTATCAAAATTTGAGTTATCTGGAACAAATACAGATGTGGAATAAAATAGCATGCTGTAACGTGGAAATATGTAATTACAACTTTAGATCAAATGAAAAATGAAGAATTAAAATATGAAGGAACTGCAAATTAATGTGGAGGATTGATTCATGAAAACGAAAATTTAATATTGTTGATGAGCGAGAGTAACGATGAGAATTTTCATCTTTTATTTATAAGGGATAAATTATGTAACATTTTAGGTTATGTTCTATAGGGGGGCGTAGGGAAATATCTTTCTCTAGCATTTACTAATTTTATACAAAGTATAGTGGTGATACGTTTGAGGATATGGTTAAATTCATTGACATTTTTCTTTGGAAATCATTTCATCGACATGAGTTTTAGGAAGGTGTTTTTATAGTCTTTATATCTTGTAAAACGACTTGTTATGTCGAAAAGTAAAATTTAAAAAAAGAAAGATTTTATACATATATCTTGTGTCTTGTTTTGAAACGTAATACAATATATA
>NZ_JBALQK010000033.1:0-19262 GCF_036965845.1 Bacillus sp. JJ1127
AATATTGACTCAAATCCAATAAATTTAATTTATATATGTCCTTAATTAAACAATAGAAGGCTTTAGAAATCGTATTACGTTTTCCTTTTCGTTAAATTCACTCTCATGATTACAATTCTTTGAGGTAAGATCAACTATATAACTCTCTGAAATTTTAAACGTTTTTTCTTCATTAAACATGGCCAACGGAACTGACACTCCAACATTATTGTCTAAGTGACTAAGTACCATAACTGGGATAGTTTCTCCTTTTAATAAATCGACATATGAGGTCTTAACTTTATAATAATGCCCTTCTATAAAATTCATTTTCCCGTTTATTAAATCTACTGCAACTCCATTATTACAGTACGCTAAGCTTTGAGTTGAAAAATGTATATCATCTGATACTTTAATAAATCTCATTGTTTTATTATCAAATATATAAAAACCTTCTCTTACTACAAAAAGATTATGTGGATTAATAAACTCTAAAAGATAATGTGTGATTTCAAAACTAGTATCTCCCTCAATCAATTCTCTATATTCTACATATAGTTTCTCTAATTTTTTAAATGTACTTAATTTGATCCCCTGTATTGGTTTTGATGCAAGTGTTAAGTCATCTAATACCCATTTAGCCACATATGTTGACGTTGGAATCATGTATAAAATACCTCCTTCTAAATTCTATATATGAACATATAAACTCTTTAAATTTAATAAATTAGGCTCTACTTAAAGTATAAGCAGAATCTATTTAATAACTAAGATAATTCTCTAACTTTTTCATATTTACTTCTTAAATATTATATTTTTCAAAATCCAAATGAATTCTCTATTATTAATTTACATTTTCAGAAATTTAAGATATTATTTGTTATATACACCTTTTTTATTTTTAATATCAATTTCAATGCACATAAGCCCTTCGGGTTACTTGAAATAAGAATGTAATGCTATCTGCATTTTATTCTTACTATCCAGTATCCTTGAAGGGCTTTTCGTATTGTCTAGAAAGGAGAGAGTAAATGACTTTTGACGAATTCATATTAGAACAATGCGGTAAAACATGATCCGAATTAAAAAATGAAACTTTAATTAAGTATCAGAATCTAAATTATGAAGACATTCAAGATATTATCTCGAATCAATATCTGCATTTGAGAAATGACTACGAAGAATTTTTAACAGAAATAAAGTAATGAAATATTAAACACGTTTTTGCGTAACAATCAGACTTCTCTAGATGGAGGAGTTTTTATTTTGGAGGGAGTTAGATGAATAATTTTATTGAATTGCTGAATGAGACCTACTGGGACACATGTATAATTCATGAACATTCCGCGATCCAGAAATTCTCTAAAGCAAATATTGAATTTACCAAAACTATGCTTTTTTTAGACTCTTATAATCGTATCTACAAAAGCAACCAGAAGTATTTACTTTTATGATGGAAGTGCTCTCTTCAAGTCTAATAAAAGCAATATATCGTTTTATTGCACCAAAACTTGAAGAAAGAAATCTTCTCGAAAAGACAGAAGTACTGCATAAATTCCAAAACACTCGGCAGAAATCAACTTTCTATTTTAACAGTAAGATAGGGCAATATGAGTTAAGCATTAACTTTGAAAGTATTGCATCAATTAGCATGTACTTTGGAAGTCATGTGTTTGACGATATTAATCTGCTAGAAAGACAAATAAACTTTCTGTTGGACCAATTTTCAAATGCTGCAGCAAGTCATTATGAAGATGATAGAAATATTATTAAAGATAATAAGGAGGAATTATAAAATGTTTGAAAAAAATAATGAATTATTCAGTTTGTATTTAAATGGTGAATTTCAAGGATATGTTAATAGCGATGATTATCATCAAATAGCGGCCGCAATTCGTGTATTAGGCATGAAAGGAGATTTAATTATTACTTCCTTTATGGATACTACGGTTATTTCAACAATAGGAATATTTTTAGATTATTGCTTACCGGAAATACGTCAACCATTAATGCATGAACTAGTGCCAATGCAACTAAGTCCAGAAAATCCAGAATTAGCTCTTCTTGGAAACATTCAATTTTATGCTCAAGATGATGAAACAATAGAGGAGTTTGCAGAATTTCTTTTAGAAAGAGTTAAAGATACTCCTAATTATCCAGATGGTTTAATCCAGGGGGTTATATACGGAGTTGTTATACCTGTAGGAATGGAATCAACTAAAGAATCAATAATTGGAGATTTGAATGATCAACTAACTATTAGTAATTAGCACTTAGGTGAGAACCTAATTTTATAGTTTCAAGATGGGGTTATATTCAATTTGAATATGCCCCTTTTCATTTTAAAAAATAGTTAAGGGGGCAATTTTATGTTAGTGGCATTTGCATCTAAGACAAGTAATGTTGAACGATTTATAAAGTCATTTCCTGATATAAAGTCAGTAAAGATTACTGATAAATTACTCCTTGAAGAAGATTTTATACTCGTTACTTACACAACAGGTTTTGGTCAAGTGCCACAACTTGTAGAAGACTTCTTAACTAAGAACCATAAACATTTACGAGGAGTTGCAGCGAGCGGCAATCGTAATTGGGGAGATATGTTTGCAAAGAGTGCAGATGTTATCTCTTATAAATATAACGTACCCGTATTAATGAAATTTGAGTTATCTGGAACAATTAATGATCGAAAGAAATTCGAATTCATTTATTCACAAATCGTATGAAGAATATTTATGTTTTTCAATCATGCAGACCAGGAGGAATAAAAATGGCAAGTATTAATGGAATTGAAATCAAGACATTTACAATTAAGCGAGGACATGACGGTGAATCACTTCAACAAGCAGTTGTATATATAGACAAAAAAAAGCTGGCTATGTATTCGATGGTGATTGGGGCGGTCCAATGGTATTAGAATTTAGTAATTATGACCTAACCTTGATTAAACAAAGATTATTTGCATATGCCAAAAATGAAAATTTCATATCTAGTATGTCTTGTGATATAGAAATGTTATTTGCATTACTACTCGGGTATGTAAACTTAGAAAAGGTATATAAAAAGATTGGTAAAAAAAATAAAGAGTTACTCTTATTGGTAGTTGGCCTTCGGGAAAATTATTTAAAAGGCTGGTCAGTGGATAATGAATTAGTTTATTGGCAATTAGAGAATAATAATCAAAAAAAATTAAATAACTTTATAGAAAAAATAAAAAAGAGTGAAGGTTGTACTGAAGTTCTTATGTTCCAAAGACTAGAGGATTTTCACATAAAAACCCTTGCTTTCATTCAGAATTAAACAAAATCATTATCACTTATTAATAGCCAAAATATCTTTTTGTAGTTTAACTTTAATGAAATTGTAAAATTCAATACTTGGATAAAACTTCTGATTCACTCAGATTATTAGGGTGGATCAGAACTATATTAAGGAGGTCCTTTATGCTTAATTTGGTTAGTGTTAAATCAAAAACTCCTACTATGAAATTTCCAAGAATCAAAAAACTAATACAATTTGATATAGATATTTGGCTATATCAACATAAATTACCCCACGATCAGCTGGATTTATACTTTAAAAAATGTACAAATTGTTGCTATTATGTCGAGACAACTGAATTATATGAAATGAAAATAATACAAGGACAAACATATAGGGATATATGCAGCGATTGTCACTATGTTTTACGTAATTTCGTGTGAAATTCTTATTGATAATACCTTTCATGAGAATACTATAATCCCTTAATTACTTTATTTGTATAATTATACTAAAAGTATGGTACGTGAAATTTTATTGATAGCACATAAGGAGGCTTTGAATAAATGTCAAATGTTGTATTAATTATAAAGCATTCAGATTTATTAAGCTCAATTGATGAGAGATTAACTAATTCTAAATCCGTGGAAAAAATACTTGAATTACTAAACAAAGCGAGAACAATCTCTTTACAGCCACAAGGTATGTTATGGCATTGGAAAGAATTTGAGTGGAATACGCCAGAGGAACTAGGAGAAAGCAGAAACGACTCTCAAAATAGTGAGCCGTTGTTACTATTATTTTATTGGTTAAATTGTATTGGCAATGAAAACTATTATTTGGCGAGAATTGAAGAGAGATATGTAATAGATGGACTTGATTCGTTAGATACATGGGGTAACTTACGTGTACCATCAATAGATTTATCTCTAAATGTGTCAATTTCCTTTGGTTTTGAAAAGGAGGATATACTATGAAAATATGTAATCTTTATCGACATCGTTACGGAACTGCAAGTATAGATAAAATCCTCCCTTCGGTAATAACTAAAAGTATTTGGGATTTCTTTAAAGCGCAAATCCTCATGAGAAGTAATACTATTTCTATATTAAGCTATAAACACATCTTCGATTTAAAAATAGAAAACAACTACTTGGTATTAAATTATTATCAAGAAAGTCCAGGTTTTGAGATCCGTTCAAAAACAAACGTAATAATAGATAATCTTCCAATAGAACAAATCATTTGGATAATTGATAATGGCAAAAGTTTTATTATGATGTTACCTTCAGATTATTAACAAAGGACAAAAAAAGACTCGGTGATCAAACCGAGTCTTTTCTTCATATTGTAGAACGTGAATTAAAACCATCCAAATTCGCATTCTTTAAAATATAACTATTTCATATCTATCATACTTAATGTTGCGTTTGCAGATGTGGATTCGAAATAAAGTCGTGATGTTTATAAAAAAAATGCGATGTTTTAAAAAAAGTTACGAAGCTTTACCCCTTTGGTTATGATTAACCAAAGGGGTGTTTTTATGTCCAAAAGAAAAAGAACATCTAGAGTTGAAAAGTGGATCAAAGAAGGTCGAGGTTCTGGTATCGGTACAGATTATAAGCCATGACTAAAGATTCAGGATGTCTCCTTTTTGGGCCGCTCCACTCGTTTAAAAGGAATAAAAACGAATAGACAACATGAGTTTTTATCAGATTTAGAACGAAACTACTTTTATTTGACTGAATATTCCGGTTTTGTTGTTGATATTCGAGAGCAATTTCCTCTACTACCGTTGGAAGAAACAATTGTCATTGTAGGATTAAAATAAAGTTACGATGTTCATAAAAAAGATACGAAGTTTAAAATAAAGTTGAGACGTTTATAATTTTGCAAAGAGTGATTATTACACATCGGGAAATTCGTTAGAATTGGGATTTAGCCTTTCAAAAAAATACAAAACCCCCGAATAGGTAGACTTTTTCTAAAAGTGTCTACTATCCAGGGGTCAGTTCAATCAAGTTGATTCCCCTTTTAATTTTCTTAACTTACTTCAATAATCACCTAAAGGAATGCGCTTGACATGATTACTTTGATTTTAAAATGTAGTTTACTTAGTTGGTGTGTGCGATGGCGCTGATTTCAATCAGTTGCCCTGGGAATGCCAAGTAAGTCACGCCGATAAGGCTGCCAGCCGGTCGATGTTGTCCTAGGTATTCCTTGAACAGCCGGAGGACTGGTTCGGAATGTTCTTGCGCATTTGTTAAATAGATCTCCATATAAGCGAGGGTGGACTTCGTGACACCAAATCCCTCCAATACGCGATCGAGATTTTCAAGCGTCTGTCGGGTCTGTGCTTCGATATTGCCATCGCCAATGAACGCACCCTCCATATCATGGGAAAATTGTCCTGAAATGTAGATAGTGCCGTTGACGCTGTAACCTTGGGTAATACCGTGATCCCAAAGACTGTGACCGTAGGTTTTAACATTAGTCATTTTTTTCCTCCTTTACTTCAATGTAATGTCAGTATAAAATGAACGCAAACAAAAAAATAGTACGCACTTTTTTGATAGATACTACCTGAAAGGATAGTGTAAATATGAGTATGGCTGACTTTCAAGAAAAGGGTAATGTTCAAGAGACACCTTTTGGTTATACAATATCAGTAATTGGTGGTAAATGGAAAATGCTTATTATTTACCTTCTTGCAGAAAACCAACCAGTTCGATTTAATGATTTGAAAAGAAAAATAGGAACTATTACTTTTAAAACATTGAGTTCACAACTTAAAGAATTGGAAGCTGATGGGATTGTTAGACGCAAAGAGTATCCTCAAATTCCCCCTAAAGTTGAGTACAGTCTCACACATAAAGCAGAAACTCTATTACCTATTTTGGAACAGTTATGTGAGTGGGGAGAAAAAAACAGCAATAATTAAGCTCCTTCAAGCTGATGAAATTAATAGCATCATCCATTCAAAAAACGTGGAAGTTTTTTACGAGAGCAATTAGAAAACTGTGGATTTAATTCTTTGTTCATGACAGAGGCGTTTGTGGAATAAAGAGATTTAAAATAATCAATCTTTTTTATAAAAAACAGTTATTAAAAATAATAGAAAGCTGTCATTTTGATCAATCTTTATTCAAAAAGACAGCTTTTTATATACAGTTGTAGCTTTGAAATTAAGTCGTACCGTTTATAAAAAAGATGAACTGTTTTTAAAAAAGTTGCGATGTTTTGGAGAAAGTTTAACTGTTTTAATGGTGTGAAAACAAATTAAATACAGTGATATCAGCTTTTATGTGAAATTTTGATTAAACTTTCTCGAAAAAGTAAGTTACTAAAAATAACGGATGATTCTTATTTTGATCAAACTTTATTTAAAATAACAGCTGACCATATATCAAATTCTTAGTGGCTGCGAAATTGCTTTTAATTGAACTTTATTTCAAACCAACAACAGTAAAATCAAGGGTTTAAAGTAATTTATAATCAAACTTTATTCTAAACCAACAACAGACAATTATTTCACAAATTTTTTAACTAAAAAAGAAGCTGATGGATAAAATCCATCAGCTTCTTTTTGTCTTGCTATTCAATTAGAAGCTAGCCGTCGCTGCTTCCTCTCCTGAACTTATCATCCGTTGTTCAATCTTTCCCAGCAGTTCCTTTATCTTTCCTGAATAAAGTTTAACTGCTTTAGTAGATTGAGCATTTTTAAGCTCTTCTGTCCATTCTGCTAAATCTTCCTTTTCTTGATTATTTAAATAATCAAAAACTTCCTTTCGAGACATCGGGCTCACCTCAACTCAACTCACTTTATTTGGCTATTGCATAACCAAATCTCCTCATCTCTCTATTTCTATTTATACCAGATTTCTCCTCTTTTATTCCTTATTCTTTTTTTCAAGTTCAGTCAGCTTCTTTGAAATCGACTGAATCTCATCGGTTTTCACTTGTTCCGTTGCCAAACGATTGTGCAGCAAAAAGGCTTGCCCTGAAATCCCAGCAAGAATACTCACCTTAAGAATATCCATCATTGTTTCAGGGTTAAACATTGCAACACCAACGAGTGAAGCAATACTGCCTACAAACATTTCCCCCAAGAAACCCGGGTGAAATGCAAGCTTGCTCTTACGAGGCAACAAGAACTTTTTGTTTGTGATGTAATGACTAGCCAATCCTGAGATCATACCAGCCACGACAGCTACAATTACAGTAACCAACATAATATGCACCCCTTTTCGAAAAACTTTTGACATTGCAGCAGCAGTTTGAATTTAATAATTAGTTCCTATGACATAGCATCACCCCTTTCAGGCAAAAACAAATAACCTTCCAGGAAAATGAATTGTTTACACAGTAAAATAAAGCAACATAAAGTTCCTTTTTGTGTAATTTCATTAACCCGAAAGGTTATAAGTAATTAGTGATATAAAAAGAAAAAGAAAAAATGCAACTAAATTATATCACAATGAAGCATGTTTTATCTTTTAATTCAGAAAATTAATTGGGTAATTTAACTTTCTCTAGTTTATGTACATTTATTCATTTTTCACACGATATTTCTTTTTATTAAAGGGGTACTGATGCATGCCCATCAACCTAATAAAATGGGTTACCCCCAAAACGATAAAAATGAACTTCGTTGCTATAAAAGACACAAAATTTTCGTTTTGAGGATAATTTAAAACTTTAAATTGATCAGCATGCAGCAGTACCCTGGCTGTATTTACAAATTTATTGTTATAAACTATAATTAAACCGACCGTCGGTTTAATTATAAGGAGGATAAATGGCTAGAACAAATAAAGATTTCAATAACAAAAGAAATGAGTTACTAGAAAAAATATGGAATATATTTATTACAAATGGTTATGAGAACACAACACTCTCGTTTATTATTAAGACATTAAATATTTCAAAGGGTGCATTTTATCATTATTTTTCTTCTAAAGAAGAATGCGCGGATGCAGCAATAGAAATGTATGTTAAACGTTGGTATAAGGAAATAACGGAACAGGATGTAAAAGAATTGAAATCTGATGAAAGGCTTAAACAAATTATTTTAACTGGGATACAAATTGCCAGTAATAATAGTGAGCAGAATGAAAAAATTAATTCTCCATCAAATGCAATATTTCATCAAAAATTAATAGTTAGCATTATTAAACAATTTGCACCTATTTATGCCGAAATAATATCACAAGGGGTTAAAGAGGGGATTTTTCATGTAACCTATCCGCTTGAAACAGCCGAAATGATTTTAACACTTTCTAACTTTTATTTAGATATTGATTTATTTAAATGGAATGAAGGAATAATGATTTCAAAAGTTACTGCATTTGAGGAATTGCTTACACGCAGTTTGGGTGCCGAAAATAATACATTTATTTTTATTAGTAAATTATTTGAGTTGAGGTGAAAATAATGAAGATATTAATAGTTGGTACAGGTGTAATTGGGACTCTTTACGCCCATTCACTTTCAGGACATCATGAAATTACTCATTTTGTTCGCGAGAATAAGTTTCACATTATGAATAAAAGAACTATGTCATATGACATTATAGATGAACGTGAAGATAAAGAAAATATGTATACAATTGGAGAATATACTTATAGATGTGTAGTAAATGTGGAGTGTGATTATGATTTAATAATTGTACCTGTAAATTCATATCAATTAAATGAGGTTCTTGAAGCACTTATAAAACAAGCACCTCATGCAAATTATTTGTTATTTACTTTAAATTGGGATGGAACAAAAGAAATTGATAGTATATTGAAAAAAGAACAATATATTATGGGATACCCTGGAGGTGGAGGTACTTTTAAAGGTAACTTGCTTTGGGGAAATATAGGACAAGATGTTAAATTAGGCGCAGTATATGAACAACAAAAACCATTACTGAGCAAAACGATTAAGATGTTTGAAGAGTGTTCTATTATTCCTGAAATTCCTACAAACATATTACATGCATTATGGATGCATAATGTAGGATCGAGTCCTATTGGAGTTGGGCTTTCGAAATATAATGATATTGATAGATATTTAAAAGATGAAAAATTAGTAGAAACATGCTTTAAAGCAATGAGTGAATGTTATAGCCTATGTGAAAAAAGAGGAGTTAATTTAAGCGAATTTCCTGAAGTTGAAATGTATAATATGCCATTTTCTATAATATATCCAATGTTTAAAAATAATTTTGAAGAGAATCCAATTGTTCAACGTTATACAGCTCATGCATTACTAGCAATTGATGAAATGAAAGATAACTTTAAAAACATGCTTTATTTAGGAAATAAAATGGGGATTACTATGCCTAATATGCAGAAACTTGATAACTTGGTTTAATATCTTTTATTTATTGTGGCCTGTATATTTTAAACTTAAGGTGACAATCAAATGAATTATGAGTGATACTTTTTCAAACATAAAACCATCTTTTCCTAATGAGAGGCTTGGCATATCGCTATCAGGCTAACAATATTCCTCTAAAATGAAAAATACGCTATTCTTTCTGTAGAATCATAGGAAAGGATGGCGTTTTTTTATGGATCTCTCGCTTTCTGAAGAATTACATCTATTCTCACAAGAATTACAACGCTTTCTATCTCCAGTAGTCCTACAAGACATCGCCAGACAAGTTGGCTTTGTAAAGCGATCTAGTAAATATCAAGCAAACGAACTCATTGCCCTTTGCGTATGGCTCAGTCAGGAAATCGCTAGCACATCACTTACACAATTGTGCAGTCGATTAGAAGCTTCCACTGGGGTACTAATGAGCCCAGAAGGATTGAATCAACGCTTTAATCCAGCAGCTGTCACATTTCTTCGAGAAGTCTTTACTTCTCTTCTCACACAAAAACTCTGTTCCAATCAATCGCTTTCTGCACACATGATATCTATTTTCAATCGTATTCGTATTTTAGATGCGACGGTGTTTCAGTTACCAGATACCTTCGCCACTGACTATCAAGGATCAGGTGGAAGTAGTAATACTGCGGGGGTGAAGATTCAACTTGAATACGATTTACTCAGTGGTCAATTTTTAAACGTACAGCTTGGGCCAGGAAAGAACAATGATAAAACATACGGTACCATTTGTCTTGAAACCGTTGAAAAAGGAGACCTATGTTTGCGTGATCTCGATTACTTCGATTTAAGTGATCTACAAGCGATTCACGATAAAAAGGCTTACTATATCTCGAGGTTGAAGCTGAATACACGCATTTATATCAAGAACCCTGAGCCAAAATACTTCAACAATGGTACGTTAAAAAAGCAAACAGAATACATCCAACTTGATATGACACAAATGATGTCTGGTCTATCCCCTGGTGAAACGATGGAAATCCCCGAGGCATATATTGGCCAAAATCAGAAGCTTCCAGCACGTGTCATGATCCATCGTTTAACCGACGATCAAACACAAACGCGTTTGAAAAATCAAGCAATACGTGAGAAGAAAAAGGGTATTATCATGAAGGATAAAAGTAAGCGTTTGATGAGCATGAATGTATATATTACGAACACATCGCCAGAAGAAGTACCGACTAACTATGTGCATTCCTTGTATTCACTGCGTTGGCAAATAGAGATTTTGTTTAAAACATGGAAGTCGTTCTTTGAAATTGATGAGTGTAAGGACATCAATTTCAAAGAACGTTTTGAATGCCATTTGTATGGCCAACTCATTGGCATTCTCATCTGTTCCTCTACGATGTTTCAAATGCGACAGTTTCTACTCGAAAAGCAGAAGCAAGAACTAAGCGAATACAAAGCAATTTATATGATTAAGGATTACTTTCAGTTACTGTTCCAAGCAATGGCGGTTGACACAGATGAACTCTCGGCGATTCTGCATCGCCTCTATCAATCGCTTAAAAAGAATGGTCGTAAATGTCATCGTTACAAAAAAATGACCGTCTTCGATATTCTTGGTGTTGTCTATGAAACGACGGTGAATAAAAGACAAATTGCCTAGCAGAAAAATCACATTTTCATAGGTTTATTTGGCATGTTTATTTTTCCAAAACTCATTAGTCATAGTACAAAAATCAAGGTATAGCTAGGATTTCTCACTGTTAGCTTGATGGGCATGGGGTACTGATGGCAAAACGCAGATTTTATAAGCTAAGACATTTTCTAACAATGAAATTTCATCTTTGCTACTGTAAAAAAAACAACTAGATCTCCGTACGAGGTGCTAGTTGACGTAAAATTCGTTATCAGAAGTAATTGATTTTTTCATTTTCAAGTCTTGTCAGTAGATTATAAGGACTCACTTTCCATGCTTCGTATGGAGCAAAATTTTTTTGTCTCATTATAATAAACACGAGTAATTCCAATTGGACGTATGATAATATCTGTCTCTTCAAGGAATTCTCTACTTACAGCTTCACTTAAGGATTCGCCTTCTTCAACTTGTCCCCCTGAAAGTTCCCAAGTATCCGAACGCCAATGTGTTTTGACTAGTAAAACTTCATCATTATTGTTAGTTACATAGGCAAAAACGGAAACTATATGTTTCGGGTAAGAATGGACCTTATCCAATCAAAGTACTCCCTTACTTACTTTGATTTTCTATATTTATTTTCTACAAAATCAAATGATTACCTCTTAAAGGGGTAGCGTCCCGAAAATGCGGATTTACAAAGTTAAGTTGTTTATAGCATTTTCGGGACGCTATCCAGCCTTATTTGAAGCAAAATTAGTTAAGTATTAATAGGGTAAATCCGCAAAATCCTGATGCTACCCTTATTGGCAAATGTTATATAATGTTGTGTGAGATACATAACCTGTCTTCCCGTTATAGGTAACTTTTAACCACTGATTAGAATTACTGTAATGACCTTGAACATACTCACCTTTTACCCATGTTCCAGTAATTCTCTTACCACTAGGAAATGTGTATAAAACAGACGATCCGACACTGGGAAAACTGCGCATTTTTGAACCATATATACCTACCGTACCTCCTTTTGTGCAAGCTGTTACTACAGTTTCATTTTCAGTGGTATTTGTAGCCGCGAAAGCAGATCCACTAAATGTAAACAAACTAAACATAAAAGCTGTTAGTAAAGTACAAATAGATAAGCGACGTAACAAAATAAATTCCCCCTTTTTAATATAGATGTTATTAATACTAACTAGTCAGTATTAATTAATTTATTGTATGCTGAGGAATATACTAAAATTAATTAAATGTTCAGTTTTCTCTTTGAAAAGGGGGTACTATGGTGAATTATCATCAAAAACAATCAGAAAATACGATTAACAAAATAATGCAATCGGGGATTGAATTATTTTCTAAACAAGGCTATTCTAGGACAAGCATTGATCAAATTGTAAAACATGCTGGATACTCTAAAGGGGCTTTTTATGTTCATTTTCCCAACAAAGAGGAGTTCTTGCTAAAGTTGATAAAAGAAGGTATAGATTTTTATTTTGAAGATTTAAAGGAAGCTCTTAATGGAAAAGATCAAGATTTGCTAAATACATTTAAAGAATACTCCATGCGTTTAGTAAATGAGTCTTATGAAAAGGGGTCTTCTCCTATGCTTCTCCAAGGATGTATGGTTTCGAATGAATTACCACAAATAAAAGAGATGCTTATTCTTCAGATGGAGGAATGGAGGTCATTTCTTACACATTTTTTTCAAAAAATGAAGGACGAAGGTATTGTCGGAAGTCCATTAGATGCTAGAACTTTAGCAACAACAAGCATGGCTATTTTTAATGGATTTAATTTGCAACATTTTGTAGACAATCGAATTCCAATACAGGATATGCTAAATGTTTTTGTTGAACTCCTTCAAATCCAAGAATCGAATAAAAAAGATGAATAAGAGTATTGTGTCAATTGAATTCTGTATATGGTATACATGTTAGGTTAACATAACGTCCCATTATTAGCAGTAACCAAATCCCTGAAAGCCATTCATACCAGGAGTTTACTAGCCTTCCGTTCTATCCGATGTATGCAGGATTTCATACATCCCTGTCACAACAGCATTTGGCAGTTCAAATCGTTCTCGTAGTCTGCATGAAATCCTGCATATCCTCAGAGTATAAAATTCGAGTTTTGCCGTCAGTACCCTATACCCATCAACCTAAGATTTTGAAGTATCCCCAAAACGAAAAAACGTTATTCTCTCTATAGAAATATGCAAAGAGAATAACGTTAAATAGATTAAACTAATAAGAGGATATTATGTTCAATATATGAGCATATATCCTCTTTTCTTATATATATTAGATTAGTTATACAGATATTGAAAATACAGTTCAATATGTATATAATATTCAGAAAAGTATGTATAATTTAAGTAGAGGACGTAGCCCATATAGCCGTTTAATAATTATTTATGTTGCCTTTATATATTTACTTAGTCTTCATTATCAGAAGTTAATTAGATCCGTCTTATAAAATAAAATAATAAAGATGATAAAGTAATAGGAATACTGAAGTCCAGTATAGTAAAAAATATAATATGTCCTCCAGAGAATCCCATACCAATTAAATAACCATAGAAAACTCCTAACAATACAAATAAGGGAATTCCGATTTTCAACTCATAACTCCTCTTTATTTTTCTATAAAAAAATTCTCCTAATAAACAACCTATAAGAACAGGGATACTTCCAAGTATCACATACATAATAATTGATACCCAAATTGGACCCCATGTCTCTGCAAAATTTGGTGTTTGTACATACTGTAAAACATTCACAAAAGTAGAGAAAAATATCAAGCACGCTAAATAGCTAACTGCAAATTTTTTCAACGTAATCATCCTCACGATTTCCTAATCTTACCTTCATTATATGACAGTTACCATTGTGTAAGAGAGATAAAATGTGAAATGAATATCATATGCATGTAAGGTTACATAACATATCATTATCAATCGTCAATACTGAATAGATTTTTCGTTATGGGGGGATTTTGGTTCTTTAGGTTGATGGAGATGCGTCAGTACCCCTTAAAGTTAAAAATGAAATTATATATATTAACCAATTATTCCTTAATACCCTTAATTGTTAAATCAAACTGCTGCCTTTGTTCCTCAGTTACAGGAAATGCTCTACTATATCCTTTTTTCGCATGAAATAAAATATGATGATTTACAATCAAATATTGATTGATGATAAAATTCAACATATTATTAACCGCCAACGCCGAGTATTGATTTGTAATACGCCTTTGCGGCTGTGATTCTACTACTCGATCACACGAAATGTCGCTAGGTGCTATAGTATCCTCATCTGTTAAGACATCTGGATACAATACAGCAACAGGTGATAAAATAGTTTCACCTTTTACTCTTAACCCTGTGACGGTTTGCCCTGTATATCCACTTTCTTCTTGGTGTTTAATTATTTCCTTACTAGGGTTTCCCTTTATTAAATCTACTGCATCATTCCCTGTGTCTATATAAATAATATTTTCTTGTTCATTGAAAAATTTATGAAATTGTTGCCGTGAAAAATTATTATCGACGCAGCTTATTAAAATTTTTATGGATTCCTTTGTATTATTTACTTTCAATGATTCGAATAAATTTTTTAACAGATCCGTAGTTTCAATATATTCCTCAGAATATGAACGCAAATCAATTCCAAATGGATTTGAATATCTTTTTGCTAACACGTCAGCTTTTTTCTTACCTATTTCATTTTTAATAAAATACTGATTTCTTAAGTTTTTCTCTTCAATACTATCTGCATCTGCCAAAATACCCTTTATTTCCGTATTTCTAGAAGTAACCATTTGTTGTGCTAAATATTGTGCCACTAATGATCCGGTACCTCCAGTACCAACTTGAACTATATGAATAGGTATATCTGCATTAAATGGATGTAGTTGAATCATATTTCATACACCCCATCTATTACAGACTTTACAACCTCCACTTGTTCCAATGGCCCAATTATATTAAATGGTGATACAAATACCTTTGTAAGGTCTACTAGATGATGTGAACCCCCCCTATAAATCCTTGCATGAATTGAAGGGAAATATTGATGTAGTCTACCTACGATTACGTAAATAATGTTTGGAACAACCTCGTTTTGATTATCCAAACTACTTGGTATTTCACTCATATTATGATGTGAATGTATCTGAAGTACTAACCGTTTCTCCATTTGAATTAGAACATCAGATTCAGGTTTAACCCAATATTTATTTACTTTTTGCTTAGGAAAGACTATTTCATAACACCCATTATGATCAAGATATACTTCTGCATGTAGCTCTAACTCTTTAGACGCATAATATTTTGCATGCGATATGAATGTTTGAAGTATATGATGTGGTATTGGAAAAGAAGGTACTATTTTAGTGCTATTGCCCTTCTTCTTCATATCAATGGATACAGAGATAATATTCTTATCTTTTATATATCCCATTATTACATGACCTTTTACTAATTCATCGTATCCTGAACTCTCCATTCTTTCTCTTAATTTTTCATCACTAATTTCCAAGCAGTTTTGTTTTCCATTATTAAGAATCTCTTCTTCCTCAAAAAACTCAGATAAATTATGTGTATTTCCCCAGTACTTCACTACTGTTTCATTATTCAACTTCCATAATTTAAAATCTTTTATTATCACATCATTTTCGAGCTTCTGTTTTTTATCTTTTTGATCTTTCTTAGACACCGGTTGTTGTTTATTTCTATTAGGTTCTTTTAATCTAGATGCTTTTTTTTCTTCGCTGGCCCTTTTTTGCTCTTCCATCTTTTGTATTGCCAAAATCGTTCCTTCGTCTAAGTTATTTATTGATTCAGCACCATTGTTTTCATTTTCTTTGTTTTCTTCTAATAAATAATCAAAGATATCCAGTTCTTTTTTACTCATAATGAATTCCTCCTTATTATCTTAAATTCTTAAATTCTTTAACTAGTTGCATATAGTTCTTCTTATATGGAACTAACCAATTATCCTTAAATTCTTTTCCATCTAAATAACTAAAAAGTTGGAAAACATCTGACTTATTTTTTAATTCAAGATCACTTGAAACTCTATCCGGTGTATACATATCTGCACCAAACGGTAATTGATGAAACCATCGTTCAAATGCTGTTAAATTTTCTATTGTAGGAGGCCTATTTCCACCCATACATACATTCCCATTAAAAAAAACATTCGGAAATGGATATACGTATAGTGGTGATTCTAATTTGATAGTTTCATCTTTCATCGCATAAGCAAAAGCACTCTGAAAAGATTTAACCCCTTTTGAATTTTGCAATACGGAGAGTACCAATAAGACCCTTGGAAAACCCACATTATTAAAGGTCAATTTTTCTTTATGATTCCCTCTCCATAATTCAACCTTTCTATTTGCTTTCTCCAACTCTAAAAAATAATAATGTTTAATTCCATCTTTAGTACCAATAGAGATATGTTGTTTTAAATTCCTTGGGATAAAACCGGAATCATAATTAAATTCAAAATCTAATTCCTCTTTTGCTAGTGAAATAGACTTTGCAATTGATTTACCAAGCTCAATAGCAGGAAATTTAAAATTCCTTTTAATTACGCCTAAATCATCCACAATCTTTGCTTCTACAATTGGGGAATGCTCCTCAATTTTTAAATAAATTGTCAAAGTAAGTCCTCCCAACAATTTCTTCTTTATATAGGTTAAAATTAAAGTTTTCTTTTTCTTCTTGAATTTTTTTTACGAAATACACCATTTCAAAAAGTCCAATCCAAGTAAAAACATCAAAATATTCATATTGACTACACATGACAAAAGCAAATTCATTATGGAATTCATGATCCACATCTTCTTTAAATTGAGTCACTCTATCCGCGAGCAAATTCTTAATATCATTTGCTTCATATCCTGAAGGTAATGGAACGAAAACTAGTAATACTGGTTCATCAAACTCTCCTTCAAATAATTCATTCGCCTCACATTCCTGATACTCTCTTACCATTGCTTCTTCCATATAGCCGATACAATTTAGTATTCCTTCTACAAGTTCTGTATATGGATTGAAGCCATTATAAGAGTAGAAATCTGCATTCCAGTCTAATTTCTGTATCACTAAACCCTCAAACAATTCCGCTGGTACTCCTTCAATCTTCATTGAACTAAATAAAGAAATAAGGTTTATTATTGTTAGATTTGAATTCTCTTCATGTTCATCTACTTCTAAACGTTCCCATATATCTCTCATGATATTAACTCCTTACTCTTAGATTGAATTCAATAAATCTATATACTTGTTTAATTTGTTCGTGTCTAATACATCATGAATATCTTCATGAACTACATAAAACACATTCTTATTAGCATAGTCACTTATAAAAATTAATTCAGGAAAAATATCTTTTACAGAGTCCAAATCAATGTTATTTCTTATTTGTAATAAGCACGTATCATTTAAAGATAATCTTTTATTATATTCCTGAAATACTAGCTCTTCTAATTGCTCTAAATGAATTTCTTCTTCATTCATTAAAAATGCCGCTTGAAATTTACATTTTTCATATATTGATTGTAGTAACGCATTAACAAAATTAATATGGGCACATTCACTATTAAACTCAACATCATGTTCTTGAAGAACGATTTCGTAATCATCCATATTCACGCTTGCTAATAATTCTTTTAAATCACATATGAAATAGATTAGTTGAAAAAAAGAATTGTACATATCAAATATAGCAGTAATATCATTTCCAACAAAAAACTGCTCTAAATCATCATTCATAATTTCCCCTCTTTTTCTAACCTTAAAAAAATGGGAACTCTTCTTCCGTTACATCTGCATACTCAACATTCCCTGTAATCTCATCTAAAATTGTATGATTCTCAAACAATTCAGGTCTCATGTAATCCGCAGCTGCTACTATTAATTCAAGTTGAAAGTTTTGATCCAATAGTTCCTTAACTGAGAATGATTCTTTACGTATAAACTTTAAAACTTCCGCTAAATCAATAGGTACTATTAAATCAGCCACATCTGATTCTCGATCGTTCATTTTTAATAAAGAATTCTCAAATTCCTTGTAATTAAAGACGGCCACCTTTTTTAAAATTTTCATAATCGAAGTATCCACCCTTCATAGAAAATAAAAAAGACAAGGATATATATCCCCATCTTTTTCATAACTGCAGTTAGTTTTTTTCTTCATAAACAACCATTACGGTTACAAGTGGTTGGCCTTGATCATAATCGCGATTAATGATCCCACTTGGCTTTATTTCTTTAACTATTTTCCCTTGCATATCGCAATATTTCAAAAAACTATTCACTTCTTCATCAATTCTTAATGCATCTGCAATCACAGTTCTAATTTGTACCATAATAAGGTCCTCCTAATATTTTTTTATTTTAAATATGTAATCTCAGAAATTCTAAATCCATCTATTTCTGGTACATATTTAAATTCCAGAATTAAGTCGTTTTGTTTTACCAAAAACAATCCTTTTTTTACTTTTGTAACAGTTCTTGGGTTTTCATAATTAAATACATAGGGTTTACTTTTATAAGTAACCTTGTAATTTTTATCAGTACTAAAATATTCTGATGTAAATTCATCAGCTAATTCTGAAGTGGTCACATGATTTCCTAAAAACATTTCAAGGTCTTTTTTACTTTGATAAATGGTTAAGTGGCCATTCTTATCAATATCATCAAATATTAATTTGAATTGCCCTCCTAAGTCGTTAATCACATTTTGTGATAAATCATCTTCAAATAAATAATCGTATTGAATCTTTTGATTCAATTTTTCTACTTTGATAGGAGTTAAAGCATCTGTTTGAGGTTCATCTTTTATAAAAGTGTTATAAAAAACAAACATCATAGATAAAACACCTAACACTAAGAACATCCTCTTAATCTTCATAAAAATCTTCATCCTTTCACAATGTGATATTCTCCAAAAAACGCAAAAAAGCCCTTTTCGGAGTTGTATTTAAAAAGAAAGTAAAAGTAAAAAACTTAAACTATCTTTGAAAATCGAAACCCCGAAAGGGCTATAGT
>NZ_JBALQK010000033.1:19356-20954 GCF_036965845.1 Bacillus sp. JJ1127
AACAAAATTCACTCATAAACACAATAATCTTCAGAATATTTAATTCATTGCTTTTGTGTTATGATTAATAATATAAACCCTCAGAATGGAGTTTGATCTACAATTGAGAAAACGTCTACTTTCTGTTTTTCAAATATCAATATTCTTATTTGGTGTTACTTTATTATTACTAAGACAGTTTGTTTTTTTTCCATATAAAGTTTCTGGCGTTTCTATGGAAAACACCCTATTGGATAATGATAAGGTTTTAATTAATCACTTTACTAATTCAATTGAAGATCTGCAAAGATTTGATATTGTTATTGTTAATTCACCCTTAGGAAACACTTCCGATAAAAAAACAATTATAAAAAGAGTAATTGGTTTACCCGGAGATAAAATAGAATATATATCACAGCAGCTTTTTATAAATGGAATTCAGATAAAAGAAACATACTCAAGAGGCGAAACAACTGACTTTTCATTAAAAAGCATATTTGGCTTCGAAAGAGTCCCAAATGATACAATTTTTGTTTTAGGAGATAATCGCGAAGAAAGTTTAGACAGCAGATATAAAGAAATAGGGTTTATTCCTTTGAATAATATAGAAGGTAAAGTGGTTCTGCGCTACCAACCATTCAACAAATTCATGAAACTTTAATACAACCAATCAGACATATAAAAAGCTCCAACTGCAGGACATTGGGAGCTTTTTATAATACGATTTTGATTAGTTAAGTATTACTGATACAAAAACTTATAGATGAACTTTCTAAAATCTTCATTATTATAATTTTCGGCTAGATGAATTTTCATCTCATCATCTACTTCACTAATAATTTTGTCCTCTAAAACGGTAAAATAATTTTTAAGCTCTTCTTTTTCTTTTCTTATTTTAAAATCTAGTGATTTTTCACTATGCTTTTGATTTAATGAAAAATCAACATCTGCATCTAAAGCTACATGCAAAGCATCCTTTAATGAGGACCTAACTAATGAATTAAAAAACAATACACTTAGCTGTCTCTTTATTAATTGCTCTTTTCTACTCATTAATATTTCATTAAACTTTTCTATTTCTCCCTTAGTACAATTTGCAAAAACTACATCTCGAATGTAATTTACATACTCTTTTTTTTCCCTTTCCTCTTTTTCTTTAAAAACACGGTTTGGTAATTGTACAACGTTCATTTTCATTCCACTTTGCTTTTGTATTTACTAAATTCTTTTTCCAAACACAAAAAGCCCTTTGGGATATGTCATATTAATAGATTACATAGAGTAACCTCTTAATTTAACAAAACCCGAAGGGCTAAAAATTATAGTTATGATTTAAAAATTGAAAAAGAAAATAGTATAAATACATTATAAAACAAAATGGGATGATTTTCCATATATTTGTTGAATATCAATGAAAAAGAACCTCGTTACTTTGTAAAAAGGTTCTTTTTCTTTTCCTTTACCTTGTTATCATTTAGCAAAATCTTATTTTTCTACATCCTTAGAATTTGATGCGAGTAATCCTTTATCTTGCTCTTTAAGATTTGTATTTGCAGGTTTTTGCTCTGGTTTTTGTTCTGGTTTCTGTTCTGGCTTTTGCTCTGGCTTTTGCTCTGGTT
>NZ_JBALQK010000033.1:21072-21379 GCF_036965845.1 Bacillus sp. JJ1127
TCTGGCTTTTGCTCTGGCTCTGGTTTTTCTTTCTCAATAACTACTACATTTACAGTTGCAGTTGAGGTGTTACCTGCATTATCAGTCGCTGTTACTTGAACTGAAATTGTGCCTGGTTTACTTGTATCATACGCTCCTACTGTTACTACTGGGTTTGGATCTTTATTCTCTTTTACACTCACTAAACTTTCTGGACTTAAACTATCCCCTACATGTACTATCACACCTTGTTTTGCTGTAATCACTGGCGCTTCTGTATCTTTTTCAGGTTTCTCTGGTTTAGTTGTACCACCATCATTACCATCGC
>NZ_JBALQK010000034.1:0-9495 GCF_036965845.1 Bacillus sp. JJ1127
ATAAGATTAAGAATTGAAGCAGTGTGGGAGTATCTGATGGGAAACTCCCATTTTTTCTATATATACATCAATTAAAAAACCGACATAAAACCCCTCTTTTTAGGTGGGAGAGAGCATCTGGCCATGCATAGAAGCGGTCAAGGCCTTTTTCTGCCACCTGCAAGGGTGAAAACAAAGGGAGAATGCGAGTGCAGGTCATGTTTTATTCTTCATAGCAGCGACTTGTATGGTGAATCATGAGCCGAAATATGGTACTTATATTTTCATAAATGATTAGAAAAGACCACTAAAATCTCAGTGGTCTTCTTTGCTTAGGCATCTTTATCTTTTTTTAGTTTTCCTTTTTGCTTTGCCATTTCTCGAAGTAAATATTCGATGTGTGCGTTGACGCTGCGAAATTCATCATTTGCCCATTTTTCGATGACTGCGTGTAATTCAGGATCAATACGTAATGGAAAGCTTTTCTTTTTAGCCATGATTACCTACAACCTTTAGTAGAGACTTCCTGCATTAATAACTGGTTGTGCACCTTTATCTGAAACAATGGCAACTAATAAGTTGTTAACCATATTTGCTTTACGTTCATCATCTAAATCAAGTGTGCCATCTTCATCTAATTTTTGAATGGAGTCTTTCGCCATTTGAACAGCACCCTCGACAATCTCTTTACGTGCAGCTAATACGGCTTTCGCTTGTTGACGCTGTAGCATTGCATGTGCAATTTCTGTTGCATAAGCTAAATGTGTTAAGCGAGTTTCTAATACTTCTACACCAGCGATTTCTAAGCGTGCTTCTAATTCACGTTTTAATTCCTCAGAGATTTCTTTAGAATTTCCGCGTAGTGTGATGCAATTATCATCTTGGAAATTATCATAAGGATATTTTGTTGCGACGTGACGGATTGCTGTTTCACTTTGAATTTCTACGAATGCATCATAATGCTCAACACCGAAGATTGCTTTTGCTGAGTCGACAACTTTATAAACAACAACAGCTGCAATTTCAATTGGATTCCCCTCGACATCGTTTACCTTTAATTTTTTACTATTAAAGTTTTCCACGCGTAGTGAAACGGTTTGGCGAAATGCAAATGGAACTGTTAAAAATAGGCCATTTTCACGAATTGTGCCTAAATAGTTACCGAAAAATGTGATTACTTTTGCCTGGTTTGGTTGAACAATACCAATACCTGTTCCAAGAACTACAGCTAAAATAAGAAACGGAATAGCTGCTACAAATATTTCTTGTACAAGGAAAAATACACCGATACCTGCTAAAACGAAAAGACCAATAATACCTAGAAAACCGTTTACGTAAAACACTTGTTTTTCTTTCATATAATCGCCTCCCTGATATAAAAATGATATCACTTTTATATCATAGAAAACAAGGGGAATAATACCGATTTTTTGAAAAAACGCTTTATTAAGAATTATTCGTTTCAATTTTATGGTGATTTGAATAAGAATGAAAAATCTTTTAGAAAAGTGAAATCAAAATAAGAACATTAGTTCTGTTTTTGTGGTAAAATAAAGAAGACTTAGCCACCCACTGCAGCAGCTAAGTCTCTTTGACAAATGATTCAAAGCGGTTTCGCCAGAATTGCTTCTTCAATCGCTGACTCAATCTCTTTGTCAGAAGCATCATAACTTCCTTTTGACTTTTGTGTGTCATGACTGGAAGTATGATTTACTTCTTCATTAGCATGTCCCTTGTTACTAAAATCCATGCCAGGTATTTTGAATGCACTCATATTCATATATTTTCCAAACTTACATGCTTCAGTAATAGGGCAGAAACGAACAATTCCCTCTGCAATTCTCATTGCACCAAACCATAGCAGAACTTTAGACCAAGTGCAGCGTGGCTGGCGTGCGAGCTTAGCTGTGCCGCAACCTAACAGGACAACCCCGAGTGTAATTCGAATTAGGGCATTCAGTGTACCGATGTTGTGCTTCATCAGAAAAACACTCCTTTTTTCATTGGTTTAGAAATAGAAAAAAGACTATTTCATTTCTTATTATTCCGTGTAAGTTTTGCGATATGTAATCCAACATTTGACGGTAAAAAAGATGTTGGATTGGACGTGTGTATAGGTGTCTTTTTTTGTTATAATGTAAGAATGCATAAAAGGAAGTTTAAAAAGTCCGGTCAAGATAACCTTCGCATTTCTTCGTTGCTTTGTCAGTCCGGTACTCATGTAGTATAGCTACACTCCGTGTCCTCCTGGCTGCAGCGCCTCGAACTGCTCGGTTCTCTAGATCCTCCTTTTTAAACGTATATTGTAAAAGGAAGTTTAAAAAGTCCAGTCAAGATAATCTTTATATTTCTTGATTTTCTTTTTAAAGATATAGGTGATTAGAAAAAAAGAAAGGGTGTTTTCATGTACGATATTTCACAGTGGAAACATGTATTTAAGCTTGATCCTAATAAAGAATTGAGCGATGAACATTTAGAAATGATTTGTGAATCTGGAACAGACGCAGTGATTGTAGGCGGAAGTGATGGAGTAACAATTGATAATGTATTACACATGCTTGCAAGCATTCGTAGATATACAGTTCCTTGTGTATTAGAGGTTTCTGATCTTGAAGCTCTTACACCAGGATTTGATTTTTATTATATCCCAAGTGTTTTAAATAGCCGAAAAGTAGAATGGATCACGGGAGTTCATCATGAGGCATTGAAAGAGTTTGGGGATATTATGAACTGGGATGAAATCTTCATGGAAGGATATTGTGTTTTAAATTCAGAAGCGAAAGTAGCAAAGCTTACAGAAGCAAAATGTGATTTAACAGAAGATGATGTGATTGCATACGCGCGTATGGCGGATAAACTTTTGAATTTACCGATTTTCTACTTAGAATATAGTGGTACTTATGGAGATGTTGAACTCGTTAAAAATGTAAAAGCAGAGTTGCAACAAGCAAAACTGTATTATGGCGGCGGAATTTCAAGTGCAAAAGAAGCAAAAGAAATGGCACAATACGCTGATACAGTTGTAGTTGGAAATATAATTTATGAGGATATAAAAGCGGCGTTACAAACAGTAAAAGCTGTAAAAGGAGAGTAGGTGAAGGCACATATGAGTATAACAGATCGATTATTGAACGGTTTAAATCCGCAGCAACAAAAGGCAGTACAAACAACAAATGGAGCACTTTTATTAATGGCAGGTGCAGGTAGTGGTAAGACGCGTGTGCTAACACATCGTATTGCATACTTACTTGGTGAAAAAGGAGTAGCACCGTGGAATGTATTAGCCATTACTTTTACAAATAAAGCAGCTCGTGAAATGCGTGAGCGTATCGATACGCTTGTTGGGCCGGAAGCAGAGGATATTTGGATTTCTACGTTCCACTCGATGTGCGTACGTATTTTACGACGTGATATTGATCGTATCGGAATTAATCGTAATTTTACGATTTTAGATGCAAGTGATCAACTTACTGTTGTGAAGAAAATTATGAAAGAGCGTAACATTGATCCAAAGAAATTTGATCCACGCTCTATTTTAGCTGGTATTAGCAATGCAAAAAATGAATTGTTATCCGCTGATAAATATGCAAAGCAAATCTCTATTGCTGATCCTTTTGAGAAATTGACAAGTGATGTATATACAGAATATCAAAAACGTCTTCTGAAAAATAACTCATTAGATTTTGATGATTTAATTATGACAACGATTCATTTATTTGAACGTGTTCCAGAAGTATTGGAGTTTTATCAGCGTAAATTCCAATATATTCATGTGGATGAGTATCAAGATACGAACAAAGCGCAATACATTCTTGTAAATAAACTGGCAGCACGGTTTAAAAATCTGTGCGTTGTCGGTGATTCTGACCAATCGATTTATCGTTGGCGCGGTGCGGACATTTCTAACATTTTGTCATTTGAAAAAGACTATGAAAACGCACAGGTTATTTTGTTAGAGCAAAATTACCGTTCATCACAAAATATTTTAAATGCGGCCAATGCTGTGATTGAAAATAATTCAAATCGTAAACCGAAAAAATTATGGACCGACAATCAAATCGGAAGCAAGATTTCGTATTACCGTGCTGCAACAGAAAAAGATGAAGCGTATTTTGTTGCAAAAAAGATTCGTGATGAAATTCAAATGGGTAACCGGAAATATACTGATTTTGCAGTGTTGTATCGTACGAATGCGCAGTCTCGTATGGTCGAGGAGATTTTCTTGAAATCGAATATCCCATATAAAATCGTGGGCGGTATTAAGTTCTATGATCGTAAAGAGATTAAAGATATTTTGGCATATTTGCGTTTAATTGCGAATCCAGATGATGAAATTAGCTTTGCGCGTATTATTAACATGCCAAAACGAGGAATCGGTGCCACGTCCATTGATAAAATTATTAATTACGGCGTGCAAAATGGAATCTCACTAACTGCTGTAATGGATGAAATTGAACATGTTGGAGTAAGTGCAAAAATCACAAAAGCAGTAAAGGAATTTGCGAGTCAATTACACAACTGGGTAAATATGCAAGAATACTTATCTGTTACAGAATTAGTAGAAGAAGTAATCGAAAAAACAGGCTATCGTGATATGTTGAAAAATGAGCGAACTTTAGAATCTGAAGGCCGATTAGAAAACTTAGACGAGTTTTTATCTGTTACGCAAACATTTGAATCACAAAGTGAAGATAAGAGTCTGGTTGCTTTCTTAACAGATTTAGCACTTGTTGCAGATATTGATCGCGTGGATGAGGACCCAACTGCGGGTGAAGAAGTTATTTTAATGACAATGCACTCGGCAAAGGGACTGGAATTCCCAGTTGTCTTTATTATTGGTTTAGAAGAAGGTGTCTTCCCGCATACTCGTTCTCTTATGGAAGAAGATGAAATGCAAGAAGAACGCCGCCTCGCTTATGTAGGTATTACTCGTGCGGAAGAAGAGTTATATTTATCGAATGCCCAAATGCGTACTTTATTCGGTAGAACAAATATGAATGCAGCATCTCGATTTATTTCAGAAATTCCTACAGAATTACTTGAGCCATTAAATGAGACGAAACCAAAACGAGAAACATTTGGTGCAAAAACAAGAACGACAGCTACAACAACACGTTCTCGTTCAGCAATTGTGCGTCCAACTGTGAAAACAACAGGAGGAGAGCAGATTGGCTGGGCAGTAGGTGATAAAGCATCCCATCAAAAATGGGGAGTTGGTACAGTTGTGAGTGTAAAAGGTGAAGGCGATGCAAAAGAATTAGATATTGCATTTCCAAGTCCAATCGGTATTAAACGTTTATTAGCGAAGTTTGCACCTGTAACGAAACAATAGGAAAGGAATGAGGATATGTCAAAAGAAGCAGCAAAGCAGCGCATAGAAGAACTTCGTGATATTTTAAATACATTTAATTACCAATATCATGTATTAGACAATCCTTCTGTTTCTGATGCGGAATATGACCGTAATATGCAGGAGCTTATAAAATTAGAAGCAGAAAACCCAGAGTTTTTAACAGAAGACTCTCCCTCCGTCCGTGTTGGGGGAGCAGTGCTTGATATATTTGAAAAGGTAACACATCAATCACCGATGTTAAGTTTAGGAAATGCGTTTAACGAAGGTGACTTACGTGATTTTGATCGCAGAGTACGTCAAGGAATTGATGGTGCAAATGTAAGATATATATGTGAACTAAAAATTGACGGTCTTGCGGTTTCCCTTCATTATGAAAAAGGACGTTTCATTCAAGGAGCCACACGCGGTGATGGCGTAACTGGTGAAGATATTACGCAAAATTTAAAAACAATTAAAGCGATTCCTCTTCGTTTAACAGAAGAAGTAACATTAGAAGCGCGAGGCGAGGCATATATGCCAAAGCGCTCATTTGTAAAATTAAATGAAGAGAAAGAACAAAATGGGGAAGCTGTTTTTGCAAATCCACGTAATGCTGCGGCAGGATCACTGCGTCAGCTTGATCCAAAAATTGCAGCGAAGCGTAATCTTTCTATGTTTGTGTATGGGCTTGCAGATGTGAAAGAAAAAACGATTGCATCTCATAGTGAGTCATTAGACTTCTTAGGTGAACTTGGATTTAAAACAAATCCAAACCGTCGTACATGTGAAACAATTGAAGACGTAATTGCTTATGTAGAAGAGTGGCAAGAAAAGCGTCCAAATCTTGACTACGAGATTGATGGAATTGTAATTAAAGTAGATGATGTTGCACTGCAAGAAAGTCTAGGAACAACAGCAAAGAGTCCGCGCTGGGCAATTGCTTATAAGTTTCCGGCAGAAGAAGTTGTAACAAGGTTAATAGGTATTGAATTAAGTGTAGGACGCACAGGTGTTGTGACGCCAACTGCTGAATTAGAAGCAGTTCGGGTAGCTGGAACAATTGTCCGCCGTGCATCTTTGCATAACGAAGATTTAATTCGTGAAAAAGATATTCGAATTGGCGACTATGTTGTTGTGAAAAAAGCTGGAGATATTATTCCTGAAGTTGTTAACGTTATTTTTGACAAGCGTACTGGGGAAGAAGAAGAGTACCGTATGCCAACGCATTGTCCAGCTTGTGATAGTGAACTTGTTCGTCTAGAAGAAGAGGTCGCTCTTCGCTGCATTAACCCAGCGTGCCCGGCTCAAATCAGGGAAGGACTCATTCATTTCGTTTCGCGTAATGCAATGAATATTGATGGACTTGGAGAACGTGTGATTACACAGCTCTTTGAAGCAAATTATATTCGGACATTTGCAGATTTGTATTCATTAACGAAAGAACAGTTGTTACAATTAGAACGTTTCGGTGAAAAATCAGCTTCGAATCTAGTACAAGCAATCGAGGCTTCTAAGGAAAATTCATTAGAGCGATTATTATTTGGGCTAGGTATTCGTCATGTTGGAGCGAAAGCAGCTCGTACGTTAGCTGAACACTTTGAAACAATGGATGAGCTTGTCAAAGCAACAGAGGAAGAGTTGAAAGCAATTAATGAGATTGGTGAAAAAATGGCCCAATCAATTGTCATGTACTTCGATAATGAAGACGTGTTAGAATTGTTACAGCAGTTTAAAGAGTACGGTGTTAACATGACCTACAAAGGTATAAAGCGTGCTGACTTGCAAAATATTGCATCTTACTTTGCTGGAAAAACGATTGTCCTAACAGGAAAACTAGAGGTTATGGGACGAAGCGAAGCGAAGAAAAAGATTGAAGAGCTAGGCGGTAAGGTAACAGGAAGTGTAAGTAAGAGTACAGATCTAGTTGTCGCAGGTGAAGCGGCGGGGTCGAAATTGGCGCAGGCAGAGAAACATAATATTGAGGTTTGGAATGAAGAGAGGTTCTTACAAGAGCTGAATAAGTAAGAGGTGCAAACTTACCATGAAAAAAATAGCATTAGCGATATTAAGTCTTGGGTTACTTGTAAGCGGATGTAGTAGCGCAGGAATAAAAAAAGATGAAAAAGTTGTTGAAAAATCAGGTAGTAAATCAAAAGAACAAGCGATTGTTCCGAAATATTCTATTTCTGATGATTACTATAAAACGACAGTTCCATTTAAAAAAGGAAATGCACGTGGCTTAGTTGTACAAGGATTAAATAGTCGTTTAGATATAGATGAGTTTGAAACAGGATTAATGCGTATTGCGAAAGAGTCATTTAGTACGAAAGATTATTTATTTAGCGGCGGTAAAATTTTAGATGCACAAACCGTTCAAATGCTTGTGAAGAGAAAACGTACAGATGCAGAACAGAAAGAATTAGAAGAAAAGCTTGGAAAAAAAGAAGCTGATAAACTTCCTAATATTGGTTTGAATCCAGAATTAGATGCTGGACCAGAGTCATTAGAAGTACGAAACAAGAAAAAGCCAATCTACCTTTCGAATATTTTAGAACATGACTACTATGTTCCAAAAGGAAAAGGGAATAAAGAGGTTGAATTAAGCGGAATAGTTATCGGGCTAGCGATGAACTCAGTTCATTATTATAACCAAGAAAATGGATATCCACGTGAGACGGAAATTAGTGAAGAAGAGACATTAAAACAGGCTAAACCAATGGCGCAAGAAATCTTGAAAGTGTTACAGAAAAATCCAGAGGCGAAAAATGTTCCAATTACATTTGCGATTTATCGACAAGGGCCAAAGTCGTCGCTTGTACCAGGGCACTTTGTATCTTATGCAAAAGCCGATAAAGGTAGCGATACAATTGACAGCTGGAAACCAATTAATGAAAAGTATTACTTATTCCCTTCTGCAGACGCAAAAACGGATAAACGTGAAGATTCTGCAATGATAGACAATTTTAAGACAAATTTAGCAGAGTACTTTGAAGGAGACTACACAGCAGTTGTTGGTACAGGATTTTATAAAGATGATGAATTAAAAGAGATGAAGCTTGAGATTCCTGTTCAATTTAATGGGAAAGCAGAAATCATTGGTTTTACACAATATGTAGCAGGACAAGTTATGGCATACTTTCCAAATTATATGAAAGTACAGGTAACGATTAAGTCGATTGAACGTCCAGAAGCAATTATTGTACGTGAGGCGAAGCAGGATGAACCATTTGTGAAAATTTTAGATTAAGAAAAAAAGCTGTTCCTTTCCGGAACGGCTTTTTTTCTTCTGTAATTTTGTTATAATTTTTAATGTTGTGAACAAAAAGGGGTAAGGAGAAAAGACATGGATGAGTTAAGTTTACAGATTATTGTATTACTCGTTGCTTTTGGTTTTTTGGCTGCATTTATTGATTCAGTTGTGGGAGGCGGGGGATTAATTTCACTTCCTGCACTTATGTTTGTGGGGTTATCACCTGCTTCGGCAATTGCAACAAATAAGCTGGCTGCAACGATGGGGGCGCTTACAAGTACGATTTATTTTATTCGTTCAGGAAAGGTTAACTTTCGTATTGTAGGAAAGTTAATCCCGTTAACTATTATTGGAGCAATTGCGGGAGCTTTAGTGGTGAAATTTATTCCACCTGATATTTTACGACCACTGGTACTTATTATGTTGGTATTTATTGCGATTTATATTATTGTGAAAAAAGATTGGGGCAGCGTGTCTACTTATAAAAAGATGACAAAGGGAAAAACATTAATGTTTTTCTTCGTTATTTTAAGCTTAGGATTTTATGATGGATTTTTTGGTCCGGGGACAGGTTCATTTTTAATTTTTGCATTTTTATTAATTGGTTTGGATTTTATTCAAGCAGCTGCATCTGGAAAACTTTTGAATTTTGTTAGTAATATTGTATCTTTAATTACATTTTTATTTTTAGATATTATTCATTTTGAATACGGCATTATTATGGGATTATCAATGATTTTAGGAGCGTATTTCGGATCTAAGTTTGCAGTGCAAAAAGGTGTTGGATATGTTCGAACTTTATTTTTATTGGTAACGATTTTGTTAATTGGAAAAAATGTTTTGGAATATGTTCATATTTTTTAGCTTCATACAAATGTATGAAGCTCTTTTTTTATTATATTTTAAAAATTTATTAATTTTTAAAATATAAGTC
>NZ_JBALQK010000035.1:0-3104 GCF_036965845.1 Bacillus sp. JJ1127
GATTAAAGTTGCATTTTACAAGAAGAGGAGGGATTAGATGAGAGGGGCTATTCTTACTGATGGTACAGGATCACGTCCATATCCCATTACAAAGGTAAAAAGTAATCATTTACTTTCTGGTGGTGAATTAGAAATAACATATTAAAATAACGAGGAATATTGACTTATATATATTAACGGGGGTGATGGAGTGGAGGAGAGGTTCATAATCCTCTTTGGTGTAGCAATGTACTTGCAAAAGACATCCGATCCGAGAAGAAATTTAATGAAAAAACTGAATAATGGAGGTGATGGCGGAAATGAACGTAATTGAAACTTTATTCGAGAATGTACACATTGTAGAGCCAGACATATATAAGGATCATAGGGGGTTTTTTAAAGAAAGCTATAATGAAAAAATTTTCGATCAATTACAAGTGCCATATCAATTTATTCAGGACAATATATCAAAATCGCTGGAAGCAGGGACAATAAGAGGATTGCATTTTCAAACAAATCCTAAGGCTCAAACGAAGCTCGTACAAGTGATACAAGGAGTCATATTTGATGTTATCGTTGACTTGCGAAAAGAATCCCCCACATATAAGAAATGGCAAGGGTTTATATTAAGCGACTATAATCATCGGCAGTTGCTTGTGCCAAAAGGATATGCACATGGCTTTTGTACATTAGTCCCTAACACAATTGTCATGTATAAGGTTGATGAACATTACGATTTCCAATATGATAGCGGGATACGCTGGAATGATGAAGAATTGCAAATCGATTGGCCGGTTAAAGACCCGATTTTATCCGACAAGGACCAGTCATTGCCGTCTTTACAAGATGGTAATCATAATTTTCATTTTAGGGAGAAACGCACATGAATATTTTAGTAACAGGTGGAGCAGGTTTTATTGGTAGTAATTTTATAAGATTTTTAGTTAAGAAGTACCCGCACTATAACATTATTAATTACGATGCATTGACTTATTGCGGCAATTTATTGAACTTAGAAGAGATAAAAGACAGAAAGAATTACCGGTTTATTAAAGGAGATATTCAAAATAAAGAATTGCTTCATTACGTAATAAATCAATATGAAATTAACAGTATTATTAACTTTGCCGCAGAATCTCATGTTGACCGCAGTATTGAAAATCCACAAATCTTTTATTCTACAAATATATTAGGAACAACAACATTACTAGAAGCTGCTCTTGCAAATCAAATTGAAAAATTTATTCAAATTTCTACTGATGAAGTGTACGGTTCATTGGGGGAAACAGGAGTCTTCACAGAGGATACGTCATTGAATCCTAACAGTCCTTACTCTTCTAGTAAAGCGAGTGCTGATTTGATCGTATTAGCTTACTGTAAAACATACGGTTTACATGTAAATATTACACGATGTTCTAATAATTATGGTCCTTATCAATATCCGGAGAAATTGATTCCTCTCATGATTACAAATGCCTTGGAGAATAAACCTTTGCCTGTATACGGAACGGGCAGAAATATTCGAGATTGGCTTCACGTATATGATCATTGTACTGCTATTGATTTAGTGCTGCATAAAGGAGAAAAAGGAGAAATATATAATATTGGCGGAAATAATGAGAATCGCAACATTGAAATTGTAGAGCTCATCATTGAACAGTTAGGCGCCTCTAAAGAGCAAATTATATTTGTAAAGGACCGCCTAGGGCATGATTGGCGATATGCTATTAATGCTGAAAAGATTAAAAAAGAGCTTGGATGGAAGCAAGTCTATACATTTGAATCGGGCCTTCAGGAGGTTATTCAATGGTATAAACGGAGTGAAACCTGGTGGAAGCCTCTAAAATACGGTACATCTGAGTAGAGGGAGAGAGTTATGAAGAAAGTAATAGCGATTACTGGAGCGAAGGGGCAATTAGGCAGACAGTTTGCTGAAGATTTACATGATTTAGGTTATCGGGTTTGTGCTTTAAGCCGAGAAGATATGGACATAACGGATTTTTCAAAAGTCGATCTCATTTTAAGAAAAATAAATCCTAACATTATTATTCATTGTGCTGCATACACAAAGGTAGATTTAGCTGAAACTGAAAGAGATCAAGCATTTCTTGTAAATGCTCTTGGAACAAGAAATGTCGCTGTTGTAGCAGAGAAGATGTCAGCTAAACTTGTTTATATTAGCACCGATTATGTATTCGATGGGAAAAAAGACACTGGCTATGATGAGTTTGATACTCCTAATCCGATAAACGTGTATGGAGCCTCAAAATATGCAGGGGAAAATTTTGTTAAGAATTTTCATTCACGCCATTTTATTGTGCGTACTTCTTGGCTTTACGGAAAGTATGGAAATAACTTTGTTGAAACGATGCTGAAGCTTGCAAAAAATCAGCTGGGGATTAAAGTAGTGAATGACCAAACAGGATCCCCAACCCATGTAAAAGATTTAGTGCAATGTGTGAAGGAGTTGATGGAGACAGAACTATATGGAACGTATCACGCATCCAATGCTGGGGCTTGTACATGGTATAAGTTTGCTAGGGAGATATTTTCTTTATGTAATATAAGTGTTAATACAACACCCATTTCTACGAAGGGATTTGGCGCGGGGGCTCCACGTCCTGCTTATTCGGTTTTAAATCCTTGTGCGCTGCGTTTGAATAGACTCGATTTAATGAAACCTTGGCAAGAAGGGCTAGGGGAATATTTGAAAGAAAGGGAAACGAGTAGACCATGAAGTTGTTATTTGCGTAATTCCGAAAGCATGATGTACTAAAAATAAAGCTAACTTCTAACGGTAGTTTTAGGAGCGAAGGGCAATGGGTCTTCTCGATGTAAAAGGAAAGATATGATCGCGATAGACTTAGCTATTTAACGAAACGTCATATAGGGAATTGCTTTATCCCTAGCAAATTTAATCTTCATCTACGTTGGTGAATGTCTGTAGAACAACGTACATGACACGGTGGAAATGGGGAAAGGGAACAGATATTTAATATTACCTTGTTAGTAAATATAAATATGCGTGTAAATTCCATTATTATAGATATAATTCATGTTCATGTATTATAAAGAAATTTATCATTTTGATAACCAAAAGAAGCGGGGGGCATAATTTAAAGAAG
>NZ_JBALQK010000035.1:3135-11935 GCF_036965845.1 Bacillus sp. JJ1127
TAAAATATGAAAAAAATCAGAATGGAAAATAAATCAAATTCTGAATTTATAGGAGAAGGTTAGATGAGTAGTAAAAAAATAAGTTTTATATCTTGTGTTAATAATTTTGAAGAGTACAATGTAGCATTACGTCATATTGATTCTTTGAAGGTTCCGTATGGTTATAAGATTGAAACTGTAGCTATCGAAAATGCTACAAGTCTTACATCTGGATATAATGAAGCAATGAAAAAAAGTGATGCGAAATATAAAGTTTATCTTCATCAGGATGTTTATATCCTGAACGAACAATTTATATATGATGTAATTAGATTGTTTGAGAACTATTCTAAATTAGGAATGATTGGAGTAATAGGAGCAAAAACTGCCCCAAATGGATTATGGTGGGCTAGCTCAGAGATATACGGAAGTGTGTATGATAGTTCGAAAGGAAAAGGTAACTTCGAGTTATTAGGGCTTCATGAGGCAATAAATGATTATGAGAAAGTGTTGGCTATTGATGGTTTAATAATGATTACTCAGTATGATCTTATGTGGAGAGACGATTTATTTCAAGGGTGGCATTTTTATGATGTTTCCCAGAGTCTTGAGTTTATAAAGGCTGGATATGAAGTAGGGGTTGTGAAACAAGGCAGTCCTTGGTGTATTCATGACTGTGGTTCTCTAGATTTTACTGGCTATGAAGAAAATAGGAAGATCGTTGTTCAAAATTATCCTGAATATGTTTTCTAAAAACAATTGCTATGAACCTTGTAATAGTTTTATAAGAAATCCACATAGCTAAGGAAGTATCGAAAAATAACCTTTTATTTTACACAGTCAAGGGTAGCTTATCTAATATGTTACTAGACATAGCTACCAAATGTCACAGGAATATTTTATTTGATAATTTTAAAGGGGAGAATAGTAGATTATGAGGTTTAAAAAAATGTATTATACCACAATTAAGCTTAGGGGGTTCTACAAAACATGGAAAACTTGCACGCTTATATTCTTTAATTTTCAAAAAAATGATACGTAAATATATAAGTTGGAAAGAAAATTAAATTCAAATGGGAGGGAGTTTGTTTTGAACTTTGAAGGGTTCTTTGATATTTGTGATCTCCATATGCTTCTGGGATGGGTAATGAATAAAGATAGGGACGATCAAGTTGTAAATGTTGATATATATGATTTTGATCAACTAATTGTAACAATACCAGCTAATCTATTCCGTGAAGGTTTAGTAGAACATGGAAAAGGAACTGGCTATCATGCCTTTCAATATCCAGTTCCCTGGTATTTAAAGGATGGTAAAGAACATTTAATTAGTGTAAAAGTTTCAGGAACGAATATGCATTTAATTGGAAGTCCTAAAATATTGAAATATGATATTGTTACAAAAAAACGTATTGAAGTTGCCAGGGATTATTTACATGGAGTAGGTATTGAGATAGGTGCGCTTCATAGCCCATTACCAGTAAGAAGTTTAGAGGGAATCGATTCTATTAAATATATTGATAGAATGGATAAGGAAAGTTTACGTAGGTATTATCCGGAATTAAGCAATTATGATTTTGTAATAGTAGATATTGTTGAGGATGGAGAAAAATTAACCAAAATAGACGACAACTCGTTAGATTTCATCATATGTAATCATATGTTAGAACATTGTGAAGATCCGATTGGAACAATTAAGAACTTTATGCAAAAGTTAAAAGATAATGGAATGGTTTACTTAGTGATTCCAGATAAACGATTTTGCTTTGATAAGAATCGTGAATTAACGTTGTTTGAACACTGTGTGCAAGATCATTTACAGGGGCCGGAAATCTCAAGATATAATCATTATCTTGAATGGGCTAAACTTGTTAATAAAATACCGGAAGAAGAAGTCATTAGTCAAGCAAATGAATATATGGAAAAGGAATTAAACATACATTTCCATGTATGGGATTATCATAGTTTTTATGAGTTTTTAGTTAAAACAATAGAATATTTGAATAATAGTTTTAGTATTGAAAAATTTGAACAAAACATAACAGAAATCATTACTATATTAAAAAAAGTAGATTGATTTAATAGTACCTTCTTATGCTTCAATAAAAAATGTGTGATCGAGCATCAAGGTGTAAAACAGAATAGTGGGCTGCTTTAAATAAGGATGAAATTTATTTTTTTATATTGATCATTCATTTAACAATTGATGACCTATTACCGTAGTTTACAGCAACAGGACATCTTTTTTATAGAAATGAAGAGATGAAGGGGAATTTCAATGTTGTATATAATGTTAAATTTTAAGCTTTAGAATTTCTTTTAAGTTATATTAATAGCCTTAGTGATAGTTATAGATTTTGTGAAAGTGAAAGTAATGATTTGTTTTTTTATGAATATATTGGAAGTGGCGTGCGATTGATAAATTCATTGAGTGTTTCTATGGGTAAAGTAACATGGTAATAATAGTGACTTTGAAGGACTTATTATTATGAAAATGAACATAATCTTATATCAATATCGTATGAAGGGGAGGAGATTATGTATACAGACCGCAGGAAAGAAATGTATCTTGAATTACTAAAAAAAGCGATTTTGTTTGAGATTTGGCAAGAGCATGAAGAGGATCTTCTTTCGGGGTGGGGTATTAATCAAGCAATACCTGCAGATCCTGAAAAAAAGAGAATGGGAGAAATCTGGCCGAAATTTGCGCATAGTATGATTGGACGTATGCGTATGGATAATTTACAGATGTGTATGGAAACGTCTCTAAAAGAAAATATAGAAGGAGATTTTATTGAAACGGGTGTGTGGCGAGGAGGTGCTTGTATCTTTATGTGTGGTTTTTTAAAGATTCATGGAATTGAAGAGCGTAAGGTATGGTTGGCGGACTCGTTTCAAGGGTTGCCAGCTCCAAATGAAATAAAGTATCCGAGAGATAGAGGAGCCGGGTTTCATACGATTGATTATTTGCGTGTATCCCTAGAACAAGTACAGGGGAATTTTCAAAAGTATGACTTACTTGATGAAAATGTTCGATTTCTAAAAGGGTGGTTTAAGGATACGTTACCTATTGCTCCAATTGATAAATTAGCGATTTTACGACTGGATGGTGATCTTTATGAATCTACAATGGATAGTTTGACAAATTTATATGATAAGGTATCAAAGGGTGGTTTTATTATCATTGATGATTATGCATTGCCTACCTGTGAACCAGCAGTTACGGATTTTCGTAGAGAACGCAATATTACGGAGTCTCTTATTTCAATCGACAATCATGCAGTGTATTGGCGAAAATCAAAAGATTAATTCTTTTAGGTAAGGAGAGGATATCGTGTATATAGAACGAGAGAAAGAAATGTATCTTGAATTATTAAAGAAGACGATTTTGTTTGAAATTTGGCAGGAACATGAACAAGATATTATGGGAAGTATCTTTAATAGGACAATGGCTGTAGATCCTGAAAAACATAGAATGGGAGAAATCTGGCCACAAATGGCTCATAGTATGATTGGGCGTATGCGTATGGATAATTTACAGATGTGTATGGAAACGGTTCTAAAAGAAAATATAGAAGGAGATTTTATTGAAACAGGTGTGTGGCGAGGAGGCGCTTGTATATTTATGTGTGGTTTTTTAAAGGTTCATGGAATTGAAGACCGTAAGGTATGGTTAGCAGATTCTTTTCAGGGATTACCACCTGCAAATGAAGCAAAGTATCCAAAGGATAAACTATTAAACTGGTTACATACCGTTGATTATTTGCGCGCATCATTAGAAGAAGTAAAGAATAATTTTCGAAAATATAATTTGCTTGATGACAATGTTCGATTCTTAAAAGGGTGGTTTAAGGATACGTTACCTATTGCCCCAATTGACAAATTAGCAATTTTGCGACTAGATGGTGATCTTTATGAATCTACAATGGATAGTTTAACAAATTTATATAGTAAGGTATCAAAGGGGGGGGTTATTATCATTGACGATTATGAATTAGATACGTGTAAACCAGCCGTTACAGATTTTCGTAGGGAATATAATATTACAGAACCACTTATTCGAATTGATAATTACGCAGTATATTGGCGAAAACAAAAAAGTTGAATCTTTTAGGTAAGGTTTGTTGATTCTTCCTACGATGTTTTTACTTTATTTGTTATTATGTAATGTATTCTTGGTTTTTATAGAATTTATTTTCTGAATATTAAGAGTTAATTGGTGTATAACTTAACACTTAAACTATATTCTTAGTGTATATATTTTTTATAGAATAAAATGAAAATGTAGATGAGAGGTGTTCTATATGTATAGGCTTATTGAAGAATTTCACAAACATTACTATACAAGCTTAGTATGGGCCACGAGCACGAAATGGTTAGGGGTTCCAATGCAAAAATGTCCTTTAGATTTATTTTTATATCAGGAAATAATTCATGAAATCAAGCCTGATCTCATTATTGAATGCGGGACACATAGTGGAGGAAGTGCGTTATTTTTTTCATCAATGCTGGATTTAGTTCAAAAAGGAAAAATTATTTCTATTGATATAGCACCTCAGCCCAATCTTCCTACTCATCCACGATTAACTTATTTACAGGCATCTTCAACATCCCCTGAAGCGATAGAAAAAGTCCAAAGTATGATTAATCCTGGAGATGTAGTAATGGCGATTTTAGACTCCGACCACAGCAAAAAACATGTGCTTGATGAATTAAGATTATATGGTAAATTTGTTACAGCAGGAAGTTATTTAGTTGTAGAGGATACAAATATAAATGGTCATCCCGTATTACCGAATTGGGGACCAGGACCTATGGAAGCATTAGAGGAATTTATGAGAAGGAATAATGAGTTTGTCATAGATGAAAGTAAGCATAAATTCTTTTTAACCTTTCATCCTAAAGGATTTTTATACAAGGTAAGGTGAAGAATGTAGTATCTTAAATTGAACTGTTTACAAGTTCTTCTTTATAGAAACTTAGGTTTTTTATTGTAGAGGAAGGACTTATATTTGTGTCGGAGTGAGAGGGTGTATATAAATTTATATGGAAATTACACGTTTTTAATTAGCCGAAAGGAGGTTAATGCATAATTTAAAAAAGGAGGACTTAAAAATATGAAGAAGAAAAAATAACTATAATTTTTAGATTAATAGGGGACCTATTGATGAATAATAAAAAAGTTTGTTTCATATCTTGTGTGAATAATTTTGATGAGTACAATACGGCTTTACAGCATATTCAATCCTTGAAGATTCCTAATGGTTATGAAATAGAAACAATAGCTATTGAAAATGCAGTTAGTCTTACATCTGGATATAATGAGGCAATGAAAAAAAGTGATGCGAAGTATAAGGTATACCTGCATCAGGATACTTATATTTTAAATCAAAACTTTCTATACGATATAATTACATTATTTGAAAAAAACCAAAAATTAGGAATGGCTGGAGTATTAGGGGCGAAAAGGATACCAAGTATTTCTGGGTGGCCACGTAGATTTACGTATGGAGGGTTATATCATGCCCCTACAAAGGGGAACACGGAGCTGTTATGGTTTCATCGTGTAATAAATGAATATGAAAGGGTGTTGGCTATCGATGGCTTCATCATGTTCACTCAGTACGATCTTGTATGGAGAGAAGATATATTTCAAGGTTGGCATTTTTATGATATTTCCCAAAGCTTAGAGTTTGTTAAATTGGGATATGAAGTAGGTGTTGTTAAACAAGTAAGTCCTTGGTGTCTTCATGATTGTGGTGTTATAAGTACAGAAGGCTACGAAGAAAATAGAAATATCTTTCTTCAGAGTTATGGTACTTATATTATGAATAATCAGTGGCGATTATTTTGGAATGTATAGTTTGGTGAACAGGCTGCCACGATTAAGAGATTGTATGAACAGGGAATATGGTTTAAGAGGAATACGGGTTTTCTAGATTATTGAGATATAAATGATGTATAGAAGAAAGCAATTTGTAATACAAAATAATTCATTTTAGATTCATAAAAATAAGGTAGAATAGTAATTATTCTACCTTATTTTTATAGAGAAAGACTCTGAGGTATTAAGGGGGTATTTCTTGAGAGAAAAATATGTAGTATTTATATGTAATTAAAATCATGTCTGATAATTAGAGAATTTGCTTTATGCACCAGCGACTGTAATAAAGGTATTCGATAATGGTGAATCTCAGATGAATTAAGAGGCGCTATTTTGCAACTGGAATTATTGTATTAGTTTCAACTAAAAATATTTTTTTATCATAATTATGCCCCAAGGAAGGAGCGCATTAAAATATCATGAAAGAAGATTATGGATATCGGAATTCTTATGATCATCCTCTAAATTCCTCTCAAAATAATTCCAATCCAATTTCGCAAAAAAACTTTAAAAATCTCATCATCATATTTGTATCCTCTGAATACGATGTCCCATATTGGCCATTAGAAAGAGGAATTATTGATAGTCTAAAAGAGGCTGTTCGGGAATTACATGTAGTATCACCAAAGCAGGATTTAGTGCGAGTTTCCCAAAAAGTAAAACCAGATCTTGTCCTTGTCTTTAGCGGATTCAAACTACCTTACTATCAAGTAGAAATGCTGAAGAGGAATGGAATAAAAACAGCTGTATGGATGACGGATGATCCATATGTTATAGACCAAAGCAAAAAAATTGCACCTTTTTATGAATTTGTTTTTACACAAGAAAAAAATTGCGTTTCTTTCTATAAATCGATAGGATGTCAAAATGTTTATCATCTGCCGCTTGCTGCAGATCCTAATGTATTTTATCCGAGGGAGGTTGATGAAAAATATAAAACAGATATTTTGTTTATTGGAGTGGCATTTTCAAATCGTGTAAGATTTTTTGATGAAATTGCGAACTATTTGGTAAATAAAAATATACTCATTTCCGGTGTTGGCTGGAAAAATATGCAGAATTATCATTTGCTGCAGCAAAGAATCAATGCAAATCATTGGCTGTCTCCTGAAGAAACAGCAAGCTACTATAATGGGGCAAAAATCGTACTTAACCTACATCGTTCACATGATGACCCGACTATTAATAAAAATAGTGAAAAGATAGAAGCTTTATCTCTTAATCCTCGAACATTTGAAATATCTGCTTGCGGAGCTTTTCAACTAACGGATATTCGTCCGGATTTAGGTGAATTTTATAAACCTGGCTATGATATTGAAACATATCGTACACCTCAGGACCTTATAGAAAAGATAGAATATTATTTAAACAATGAGGAAGAAAGAAAAACGATAGCTTCAAGGGCCATAAAAAGAGTTCAAAATGAACACACTTTTTCACATAGAATCATAGAATTGCTCGGTATAGTTTTTCCTGAAAAAGAACTGAATATAGAATGATAGTGTATAGAAAGAGGATAGATAGGCATTATAGGTGAGAACATTCCATGTAGTCTTTAAATGTTATATTGGGGGATGAAAAAGAAAGCAATGTATAGAGAATCCTCTGTACATTGCTTTTTCATTAAAAAGCAGATTCAATTGTTAATACTGCAGTCGTAATAGTAAGCAAGTCTGGCGAATTGCCAGGAGTAACAATGCCAAAAAGTTGAATTCCGATTTCAGTTCCCGCAGCTAAAAAGACAGGTGCAGGTGGCCGCTGAGCGAATGGGACTTCAACTGTTTTAGGGTTACCCATGAGGCTAAGGGTCGCCGTAGCTTGAGAGCCAGGAATAGCGATTCCGCCGGCAGTCAGTTGAGTTGATGCAGCGTCAATATTTCCTCCTCTAGAAAAAGCTTTAAATTGGTAAAATAAGTTATAAAATCCGCTTGTTAGAATTACAAGTTTACCGGTACCAGCGTTAAAACCAATACCATTTCCAATACTAGCTGCATCTAGTGGAATATCCACAACTGATCCAGTAGTAACAATTCTCTCTAGGTCAGTATTTAAAGCTGCGGTTCTAGCTAAAAATCCAGCAACACAAGGAGGACAAAGATTAGTAGGAAAAGGAACAGAGATAGTGCCAGGGGTAGGACATGAAACAGCCATCTTAAAATGAGAACCATGATGATGTGATCCACAACAATCAAACATATTTTCACCTTCTTTTCTTATTTAGTACATTATATTTAATGCAAATAGGAGTAGATTTGAAATGGACAAATTCCTATTTTTTTATGCTAAGGACGTCCAATCCCCTATAGTTCATCCCAAAAATTTAGCTTAATTTGAGACAGGACATTTGAAAAGATATTAAAAGATAAAGTTATGAAAAACTTGAGGATGTATAGATATATCGTTATCTATTTCATATATAGGCACATTTTCTTTATGCAATATTGAATTTGATTATGACTGTTTTTTCTCATGGCAAGGCTGACGGATATGTAAAGAATAATAAAAGCGGAATCCTTAAAACAGTAGTTGTTTAATTATAGTGATGTAGTCCAATACTTTAAGGCTTATAACCTCAGAAATCATGGTAGGTAAAGGGAATAAGGAAAGCTGATAATCAATTCATATTGTATGGAGTGAGAAGATACATGAAATCACATGTCTACATATAAAAAATAAAGCAAATTTCCGTATCACGTGAATATACATCTAACAGTGGGAGTTTGTAAGAATGGGAGGGAATTGACTTGAAACGGAAACAGAGCAAAGCTAAAGATAAGCGATCGATAATATATATTGCACAACCTACACTTAATGAGGCTAATTTGAACATGCAGAAGACGTTTATTATAAAACCAGAAAATAAATTGGAATCTGTAGCGGAAGAAAAAGAAATAAGCACCAAGGAAGAAGTGGATGTTATAGCGGAAGCTGAAATGA
>NZ_JBALQK010000035.1:12038-48522 GCF_036965845.1 Bacillus sp. JJ1127
TTGAAGAAGTAAAGAGAGAAGCTGAAGTGGTTGAAGAAGTAAAGGAACAGGTGGAATTTATAAAAGAGCAGCAAGCTGATGGTGAACAACTTAAAGATGAGCAACCAGAAACAAGAGTAATGGCTGCAAAAGAGAATAAATTATTTTCTAATCCAATCATAGCAGAGAAGAAAAATGAGGAAGCAGGTTTATCTAAAGGTGTGCAGAAAAGAAAGTCCTTCAAAGATATGAATAATGAAGAAAAACTTCATTTTTTAATACACAAACCTAAGTATATTCCGAAAGTAAGATGTCAAATTAAAACAGTAAAAGAAAATTTAACTGGATACGTACTTTCTTATGAAGAAGGATATGTAGCAATCAAAATGATGGAGAGAACAAAAGAAATTAAAGTTAAATTCGAAGATATCGTTCACATTAAAATGATGGGCTTATAGGAACAAATATAGAAAGGTGACAGATACTCTGTCACCTCATAGTTTTTTAGTTTTACAATAAAATTACACTCTTCCAATGAAAGTGTCACGCAAACATTGAATTGCACAGAAACATTCTAAGTCAACTGTGATACAGAAGTTAGTAGATGCTAGACCGAAGAATTCTGTAGTAAGCCTAGGCGATACTCCTGAACCTCCTCCAGTATCTCTGAAAGTGATGCCGTTTTGATATTTGCAAATTAAAGTTCTTGCGATTGCTTGGAAATCAGCTTGTGTTGATGGGTGGTTTGTAGTTGGCAAGAACAGTGAAAGTTCTCTTGTAAGATCATCTAAGGCACCAGAGCTAAGGTTTGAAACATCTGGTACTAGTACCCTCAGAACTGCGCAACACTCACAATCTACGCTTTCCACACGTAAAAACGGAGAAGGAACTGGGATAGGCAGCTCAAAAGCATCAGATGTCATAGAGCCCGGATTAATAATGTTAAAGCAGCTTGCTGGTAGGAAAATGACACCTTGTTTATCAAATAGTACGAAAGGGCGAGTATTAGCTAGTGGAGAAGTACCGCTACAGTTTGCGCCTAGAATTGGGTTTTCGCAACCAGTTGGGCAAAAGTTATCATGTTGTACGTCTTGTAGTTCGTGAATAAAATTCACGACGTCACATACACAATTAGTATCGTGACAATGCTTTTTGTCATCATTGCAACTCATTCTATACACTCCTTATCATTGAGTTTTGATTTACATTAATAGGATATTGAAGCGGGAGTCAATCGGTTACTCCTCTTACATAGTTTTTTTTATATGGGTAGAAGTAATGTTAATGTAAAGGTAGGAGAGGGAAATGTTATTTACAAGTTGGCTTATGTTCTTTATTTTTGCATGTGCGGCTTTCCGGTTAACGAGGCTTATTGTTTATGATAAAATTACATCATTTTTGCGTAGGCCATTTATTGAAGAGGTGCAAATAAATGAGCCGGATGGCACAGTATCCATTTATACGAAAGTAAAAGGAAAAGGACTTAAAAAGTGGATTGGTGAATTGTTAAGTTGTTATTGGTGTACAGGAGTATGGGTGAGTGCGTTTTTACTTCTGTTGTATAAGCTTGTTCCGAAAGTGGCAGAACCCTTTATACTATTATTAGCCATTGCAGGTGCGGCAGCTATTATAGAAACGATAATTAGTCGATTTATTGAATAGGAAAATGGGGGAACAGAGCGGAAAGGTTGTTCATATAGTAAATTGATAGAATTATACTGTAGAGGAGACGTTTACTATGAGAAATGATTCGCAACCAAATCCATATTATACGATTCACCCAGCGTATCAAGCGCAACACCAGCAACAAATGCAGCAACTCCAGCAGCAAGGATTTGTAAAGAAAAAGGGCTGTAATTGTGGCAAGAAAAAGAACACTTCTGATCAACAGAACCAAGGCTAAAAACACTCACGGTATTGTGAGTGTTTTTTTATGAAAGTACTGGAAGGAAAGGGATTGTTATTAGAGGGGGAAGGAGCTAATTGTAGAGGGAAAAGAAATTACGATTCGTTTATGTATGATTGTTAATAATTAGTCAAACTTTAGCAGTTTGCAATAGCTGCATCACGCAAACATTGAATACCACAAAAATAATGTAAATCAACAGTGATACAAGAAGATGTTGTACGCAATTCAGCATGTGGAATAGTTAAGTAAGTACAGACAGGGTTTGAGCTAGTGTCAGGTTCTTTCCCCACGATCACGATTAATGCACGTAATACTGCACAACAATCTTCATCTACACTTTCTACACGGAAAATAGGAGAGCGGCAATTTTTATTTGCAGAAGGGACGTATGCTTCAAATGGATTTCCTGATTGTGTGAATAAAATAAATGGGCGCGTATTGGGTATGCGAGTTTTATAATGCGAACCAAGAAAGGGAACTTCATAACACGTGGAGTAAGTAGTAGATGCACATTCTTGTAATTCATGTATGAATTTGACGACATTGCATACACAGCTTTCATCAAAGTATGTATCATGTTTGCCATTGCAGCTCATATTGTTCACCCCTTATCCTCAAGTCTATACTATTAGATTATGAGTCGAGAATAGGCGATATTACGGGAGACAAAACTGAATTCTAATGGGAGTTTTTTACGAATAGCGCTGGACAATAAGCGGGATATTGTTTGAGAAAGACATAAAAAGATCAGCACCACATATTAAGGTGCTGACCTTTTCGGTACATCTTTTCGCGTGATATATAAAAAACGAGATATATCTAATTTTTTTCCTCTAAAAAATTGCGGAGAGGAAATATAAAGTTCTTCTTTTGCACGTGTGATGGCGACATACATTAAACGTCGTTCTTCTTCTAGCGCTTCCGAAGTATCCGTGACGCGGTCATTTGCATCTTTTAAAGATGATGAGTGGGGCAGTATACCATCACTTGCGCCAAGTAAAAAGACGCACGGGAACTCAAGGCCCTTTGCATTATGAATCGACATCAGGGATACGGCATCTTTCTGTTGCGTTGTTTTTAATGCTTCCATTTCTTTTTGGCTTTGAATAGCCATATTAACAAATTCTAAATAAGCAGGGATATCAGTAAAACGATTTGCTGATTCCATCAGTTCTTCTAGCATCTCTTCTTGTATGTCTTTATGCATTGTAAAGGAAGAGCGGTCATTACTTTGTAAGTACTCTAAATATTTACCTTTACCCTTGATAATTTCTTTTAGTGCTTTTTTTGGTTCCAATTCTTTTATAAATTTAATAAAATCAATCCGGTCGTTTATTTTTTTGACTTGAAATGGTTTTAAATTTGGGTTGAGCAATAGGAAATGGAGGAGGGAAGGGAATCTTCCTTCGCCATATTTCCACTGTTCACGTTCAATAAATGAAATACATTCATCACGACCGATATACATCGTTGGCAATATGTTTGAGAGCGATTCGATTCGAAACGGTTCGTATGCTAGGCGCAGATGATCTAATACGGGTTTAATTAAAGAATGTTCATAGAACGATTGGCTCGCACCGTGTTTGATAAAAGGAATTTTATGAATCGTAAGCTGATCAAGTAAAGAACGACTTACGGAGTGTGTACGATATAGCAAACAAAAGTCTTTGTATGCGCGCTCGCCACTCGCCACTTTATCCTGAATGAGTTGTAGAATTTGATTTGCTTCATCAAGAGTGGTTGCAGGACGTGCGTAAAATGGTTGTATCCCTTCTTCATGAACGGAATATAATTCTTTTTTAAAACGTTCTTGATTGAGTTTAATCACTTCATTTCCAAGTCCTACAATAAATGGATTGGAACGATAATTTGTATTAAGAGCAATGATGCTTGTATCATCAAATTCTTTCGGAAATGATAAGATGATTTGATGGCTTGCGCCGCGCCAGCCATATATCGCCTGATCATCATCCCCCGCGATAAATAAATTATTTCGCGGCGAAGCTAACAGCTTTACAATTTCATATTGTGCATAAGAAGTATCTTGGAATTCATCCACCTCAATATAGTGGAAGCGTTCTTGTAATTGCGTTAACAACGGAGCGTTATTTTCAAGCATATAGAATGTTTCTAGCAAGATATCGTCAAAATCTATGTAGCTGTATCGTTGTTTCACATCTTCATAGCGCTCATATACTTCACGAAATTCCTGTTCAACAGGTGTTTTAGCTTGTACATCTTTTGGGCGATTTAATTTGTTTTTTTCAAGTGAAATCATTGCGAGCATTGTTTCAGCGTCATAATCATCTTTTAAACGCAATTCTTTCAAAATTTTCTTAATCATAATTTGTTTATGTTTTTCATTCGCTAAAATTTGCTGATTATATCCTTGACTACGAAGTAATTTTAAAAAGACGGAATGAAATGTACCTGCAACAACATACTGGCTTGCAGTACGATTCATGCCAGGTAAGCTTGCCACGCGGCTTCTGATTTCTTCAGCAGCTTTTTGTGTAAACGTCAGTAGTAAAATATTGCGCGGATGCACATTTTTTACGTTGATTAAATAGCCAACGCGGGTAGTTAAAACAGATGTTTTCCCGCTCCCGGCTCCGGCCAATGTAAGAACAGGGCCTTCTGTCGTTCGTACCGCTTCTAATTGTTTTTCATTTAAATAAACGCCTTGTTGTTCCAAAGCACGGAAATAAGTGGCATCTGCATCTTTCTCCACAATTAAATGGGAAGATGTTTTTGGAATATGATATGTCGCTTGCGGAATGCCAGCGTGTGTTAATGATTTTTGTGAAAACTTTTCTTGAGTCATACATTCACCTTCAAATTTATAGCATCAACTTTTAACTTTAGCGGAAGAAAACGAAAATAGCAATGTAAAAAACAGGAGGGGTTACCTCCTGTTTAGAAAATCACAACTCTTTTATCATCACAACATGTGGTATATCAGCTTCTATAAATACATCAGAAACAGTTTGATACCCGAGTTTCTTATAGAAGGATTCTGCCTGTGTTTGGGCATGGAGTTTCAATTTTGGCAGTGACTCTTCCATCGCATATGCTTCGAGCGCGTCCATAATGATTTTTCCAATTCCTTTTTTGCGATGGGAAGCGAGAACGCATATACGCTCTACTTTCCCAATGCCATCAACCGTTCGGAGGCGGCCTGCTCCGACTGGAATATTATCATCATATACAACAATGTGTTTGGCGATTTCTTCAAATTGATCGTATTCTTCTTCAGTAGATACATGCTGCTCTTCAACAAAGACTTGTTTACGTACAGAGAATGCATCTCTTAGCTGCTGATCTGTTTCTACGATTTGTGCTTGCAAATTACTTGTTCTCCTTTCCAAGATGAAATGTTTCGTGTACAGTCCACGTTTCATTTTCTAATTGGTAGAGAAGATGGAAACGATCGATCGGTTGTTCGTAATAAAAGTCCTTCATACGCAAGCGACCTAACACATCAGCATGCTCTGCATCTGATAAATTTTGCCCGACTGTTAAATGTGGTACGAATGCGTACTCGCGTTCTTGGCTGAAGAATCCATTATGCATTTCTTCATTTAAGAATGCGAGTTCAGGTGTTTTTTCTACTTTAAAATAAATAACATTATTAACAGGTGCGAATGAGTTCACCTTTCCAACATGAAGGGTGAACGGATTTGTTTTGTTTGCGATTGTGTGTAGTTCTTGGACAATCGTTTCTAATTCTTCATCTGGTGCCTCAAAGGGTGCTTTTAGTGTGATATGTGGCGGAACCAATGCATAATGCGGATCATAACGCTTACGCAGTCCGTTCGCTTTATCTTGGATCATTTTTGATGGGAAAATTACAATGCCTAGTTTCATTTTTTAATTCCTCCCTTTGTAAGTCTAGTTAGATTTTGAGAAAACAAATCTCTTTTTATATTATATCAAATAATTCTGAATACTGCTTTCTTTTATTTCATTGATAGAATATGAGAAAATGCTTTTGGTAAATCTGCTTGCCAATGTTTCCAAGTATGATTTCCTTCGAATTCCTCGTAATGTGTTGTGAAATGCTTTTCTGTAAGAAGTGCATGCAGTTCACGGTTCGGGCCAACGAAATCAGATGTTTGTCCGTCTGTTCGCTTCACATTTGTTTCTTCTGTACCAATTACATGATAAATGTCCAATGCTTGTGGCTCTGTAAAGTCTTTTGTAAGGCGAAGCACTGTTTCATCGACAAATGGCGATTGCATAACGATTTTACCGAATGTATGTGGATACTTAAGCGCCGTCATAAAAGATACTGTGCCGCCAAGGGAGTCACCGATTAATACGCGACCTTTTCCCATTTGATAGGTTGGATAATTTTCATCAATATATGGAACAAGTTCATGAGCGAGAAAACGAATATATGCCGCATTCTTTACGTCGTTTGGAAAATATTTTTCTCTACGATCGTGTACATTTTTATATGGAATACCGACAATAATTGTTCGGTCGATTTCTTCATTTTCGCGAAGACGCTCAATGACGCGGTGTGCTTTACCAAGTTGAAAATAATCTCTGCCATCTTGTGCAATTACAACTGTATGTTTGTGTAATGGCGTATAATTGGCTGGTAAATAAACGAGAAGTGTAAGCTCTTCTTGAAGTGATGTACTGAAAAATGAAATTTCTTCGATTCTCCCGATTGCTTGATTCATGTATGATCCCCCTAAATAAAAAATATGCTGTAACTGTTTTGTGAGGGTAGCACGGCTGTGCTTCTCATTTTATATTTTACCATAATGGTAAGAAGAATCTAAAAAATTAGTATTTATGTACGGGCAGTAATACCTTCATTTCAAGATTCAGAGAAAAGCAAGTAAGGTAGGCGGGGAATAAAGCTCCGTTACTGATGGAAAATTCCCTTTATGTTCAGAAAGAAAAAAGCTATAATGAAGTGGGATTTTTCACAGGGGAGAGGGGCGAATTAAATTTGAAACAAGAAAAAGCAACTGCACTACCGTTAGCAGTTTCCATTATAGCTATTTCATTTGCAGCTGTTTTCGTAAAGATGTCCTCAGCGCCATCTTCAATTTTAAGTATGTATCGATTATGGATTATTGTCGTGCTTATGCTGCCAATTGTTTGGAGGAAACGGGAAGAATTTCGCAGAATCCAAAAACGAGATTGGATTTTTTTAATCGGATCAGGATTCTTTTTAGCGCTGCATTTTCTTTTATGGTTTGCATCTTTAAAATTTACGACTGTTGCAAGTTCAACAATTATTTTAGCACTCCAGCCAATTATATCTTTAATTGGGGGTTTTTTTCTGTTTAAAGAAAGAACTACGTATTCGGCAGTTGTCACAATGGGAATTGCTATTCTTGGCGTGATGTGTATCGGCTGGGGAGATTTAGGATTAAGTGAACAAGCAATCATTGGAGATATTTTATCCTTTTTAAGTGTAATTGCAGTTGTTGGTTATTTATTTATCGGGCAAACAACGGTTAAGAAAGTTTCCCATTGGATTTATAGTTTCACTGTTTTTGCATTTGCAGGTATATTTATAGCAATTTATAACGTAGTAATGAGTGTGCCGTTTACAGGTTATTCTACATGGGACTGGTGGATTTTTATTTTGCTTGCGATTGTACCAACAGCTTCACATATGATTAATAATTGGCTGTTAAACTATGTGAATGCGACAACGATCTCAATGAGTATTTTAGGAGAACCTGTTGGCGCGTCCATACTTGCCTTTTTCTTACTTGGTGAGAAGTTAAATAGTATGCAAGTGATTGGGAGCGTTCTTGTATTATGTGGTGTATCTATTTTCTTATTGCAACAACAAAGAGGCGTATCAAAAGGGCCGGCGAATGGTGCGGTATATACACAAGATTTGTAGACTATTAGAAAGCTGTTGGGAAAATACCAACAGCTTTTTTTCATATAAATCCATTTTAATTTTTCAACATATAAGTCGCTGCGATGCAGAATGAAACATGACTTATTCTCGCATTCTTCCTTTGTTTTCATCCTTGCATGTGGCATCTGGCCCTGACCGTTTCTACGCATGGCCAGATGCTCTCGTCCACCGAAAAAGAGGGGGTTTATATCGGTTTTTTAATTGATGTATATATAATTTGGAAAGTCTTTTAATAAAAATTGGTATACAATGAGTAAAGGGAGGTGGTTTTGGGTGTACTTTCCATCAAAAAAAGATGCATGGTTATATCCCGTTTATTTAGCGGGGATTGTTGCTTGTTTTGCTCCTTTTCTTGTAGGAAGAGATTTTTCCCTTCTATTTTTCACTATACCTTTTGCAATTCTCCTCATTTGGAGCTGGTTTACGACGGGTTACAAGGTAGAAGATGGACAGATCCTTATTAAGTATGGACCGATGAAAAAAAGAATTTCAATCAAAGATATAAGAAAAATTTCAAAAACAAAAAATCCATTAGCAGCTCCCGCACTATCGTTTGATAGGCTTGAAATTCTTTACGGATCAGATTTTGAAACGGAACTCGTTTCACCAAAAAGTAAGCAACAATTCATATCTTTGCTAAAAAGCATGAATCCTCAAATAGAAATAGAGAAAAGCATAACAAAATGAGAAGAGTGGTTTGAATAACCACTCTTCTCATTTTGGATTGGTGATATAGGGATGCACATGAACAACACATAAATCGCGAAATTTTCCGTCGGCAGTTGTTACAATTACGACTGCTCGTCCTGCGTTTTTTCCTGTAATGATTGCTTTATTTTGTTTTGTATGAATCGTTATGATATTAGGATTCATGTTTGTCCATATAAGCTCTTGATTTGTTGCATGTACAGGGAGGACAAAAGCGGATAATTCTGCACTTTGTCCCGCTTTTATTTTTATTTTATTTTTTTGCATATGAACACCAATTACAGATACAACAGAAGGAGCAAGTGAAATTTGAGGTGAATTTGATTGTGTGCTAAGACAAGAAGTATTTGTGATAGATGAAAAACGTTTCATATTTTGGTATCGTAGTGATGCCATCATTCTGGAGTCCCCTTTCTGTATAAGAGTCGATACTAATACTATAACTGAATAGTGTTATAGTAAATTTAACGAAACATAAAGAAATTGTTAATTTCAATGAGAAAATTGTCGAACAATGATTGAAAGAAAGGAACCTCCACTTTTATCATAAAAGCGGAGGTTCTCATTTTAAATTTATGCAGTTTTCTCAAACTCTTCAAACTGTTTTTCAACTTCTTTTGAAGGTTTTGTTAGTAAACTAACAATTACGATTACAATTAAACTAACAGCGAAACCAGGAATCATTTCATATAAGAATTCTTTTAAGAATTTGAATTGCGTCCACGTAATAACGGTAGCAGCACCAGCAATCATTCCAGCCAGCGCACCCCACTTTGTCATACGTTTCCAATATAAACTTAGTAAAATAGCAGGTCCAAATGAAGAACCGAAACCAGCCCACGCATACCCAACAAGTGCTAAGATTGTATCGTTTTGTTTAAATGCTAACCCGCACCCAATCAGGGCAATCACAAGAACAGCCATACGGCCGACAAATACAAGCTCGCGATCAGAAGCAGAACGTTTAAAGAATGTTCTATATAAGTCTTCTGTTACTGCACTTGAAGTAACAAGAAGCTGAGATGAGATTGTACTCATAATAGCTGCTAAAATAGCTGCTAATAAAAATCCAGTAATCAGTGGATGGAATAAAATCTTTCCTAGTTCAAGGAAAATCGTTTCAGGATTTGATAGTTTTAATCCTTCTTTTGAATAGTAAGCAATACCGATAAGACCAGTAAACATAGCTCCTACAACAGAGAAAATCATCCAGCTCATACCAATGCGGCGCGCGGCTTTAATTTCTTTTACAGAAGAAATCGCCATAAAGCGTACGATAATATGAGGTTGTCCAACATAACCAAGGCCCCATGCGAATAATGAAATAATGCCTAATACAGAAGTGCCTTTAAAAATATCTAATAATGCTGGATCAATAGATTGAATTGTATTGAATGCTGGACCAAGTCCATTTACATTCATAATTGTTACGAATGGAACAAGAATAAGAGCGACTACCATAATGATTCCTTGCACGAAGTCTGTCCAACTTACAGCTAAGAAACCACCAAATAGTGTGTAAGCTACAACAACACCTGCTACAATGAATAATCCAACATGATAATTCAGGCCAAATGAATTTTCGAATAATACAGCGCCTGAAACTAATCCTGAAGCTACATAAAAAGTAAAAAAGATCATAATAACAAGTCCAGATACTAGGCGTAACATATGAGATTTGTCATGGAAACGATGTTCTAAAAATTCTGGAATAGTAATGGAATTGTTTGCAAGTTCAGAGTAGGTACGTAAGCGAGGAGCGACATAGAGCCAGTTTGCGTATGCGCCAAGTGTTAGGCCAATCGCAATCCAACTGCTGCTTAATCCAACGCTAAACATTGCACCGGGTAAACCCATTAAAAGCCAACCGCTCATATCGGATGCTCCAGCACTTAATGCTGTTACTGCGGGGCCTAGTGTACGCCCGCCAAGCATATAATCAGTTAAGTTGGATGTTCGTTTATAGGCGAAATAGCCGATAACTAACATCCCGAGCATGTAAATAGAGATAGAAGTTAAAGTTAACATCTGTGTACTCATGTAGTTCTCCTTCCTTTTGTAATGTCTTTTGATGAAATTTGCATAATTATAATCTATCATGATTATTCCAGAAAATCCATACACAAATACGAATTTTCTGAAATGTAAGCGTTTTTTGACAATGATTCATTTTTCGAATATATAATTTTCTGACAAAAAACCTTAATTTTAATAGAGTATTTATTATATTTACATAAAAATAGGTTGTTTTGTCAATATAATATTAAATGAAGAAAAAATAAAAATTTTTAAAAAAGTATTGACTTATGAAAAAAGTAAAGACTATAATGAGTGCAACTTAAAACAATGCAAGCGTTGATGAAGAAGAGTACATATTATGAACATGTCAGAGAGCTGATGGTTGGTGCAAATCAGTATGGAATTAATATGGAATGGCCTTCGGAGCTTCCAAACCGAACCGAAAGAAGTAGGCTTTGGCGACATGATCTCATCGATACAAGAGACACGTATTAACTTTTGATACGGTAAAGTGCGTTACATTTGTAACGAATGAAGGTGGCACCACGGGAGTACCCGTCCTTTTTATAGGATGAGTACTCCCTTTTTGTGTATAAATGCTTATTCAAAAAGGAGGATAATTTACCGGACTTTTTGAATATCCTGTATAAAAATAAATAAGTTAAATCGTTTAAGTAAGAAGAGTACGTATATTGGAGACGTTTCAGAGAGCCGGGGATAGGTGGGAGCCCGGTGCGGTGCCGTATGCGGAATGGGCTTACGAGAGGTATGCTGAACAGAGATAAGTAGGCAACCCGGGTTCCGCCGTTACAAGGATAAGGTATATATTTGTACCTGAATAAAGCGGGATGTGCTTTTGCATCCAACATGAGGTGGTACCACGGTAAATTTATCGTCCTCTACATATTTCGATATGTAGGGGACTTTTTTATTTTTCAGAGCGAGGTGAAAGACATGATAACGAAAGAAGAATTTATGACGCAAAAGAGACAAGGAAAAACATTTTTAGTAATCGATGAAGAAGAAGGGGATAGTGTCACGCCGATTTCTTTATATAGACGTATGAAAGGAAATAAGAAGTTTTTACTAGAAAGCTCGCAGCTTCATCAAGATAAGGGGCGCTATTCTTACTTAGGTTGTAACCCTTATGGAGAAGTGAAAAGTGTTGGCACGGAAGTAGAACGAACGATACATGGTCAAACTGAGAAACTGCAAAAAAATGTATTACCAGTATTAGAAGAAGTGCTCGCGCCATCACAAGTAGAAAGTCCATTTCCATTTTGCGGAGGAGCTGTCGGATATATTGGTTATGATGTCATTCGGCAGTATGAAAATATTGGAGATGAATTAGTTGACTCAGTAAACATTCCAGAAGTTCACGTATTACTGTACCGCGAGTTTATCGTATACGATCATTTACGCCAAAAATTATCGTTTGTATATGTATGCAAGGAAGAAGATCTATCTTCTTATGAAGAAGTGTACGAAAGATTACAAGTATATAAAATGACAGTACTGAACGGAGAAGAAGAGCAAGGAAACGAGGCAATATCGTCTTTATCATTTACTTCTTTAGTAACAAAAAAAGACTTTTGTGAAATGGTAGAAGCGGCGAAAGAATACATTCGTGCTGGAGATATTTTTCAAGTCGTATTATCTCAGCGTTTGCAAAGTGAATGTAAAGGGGATCCATTCGCGCTCTATCGTAAACTTCGGATTGCGAACCCGTCCCCATATATGTTTTATATCGATTTTCAAGATTATGTCGTACTCGGTTCTTCACCAGAAAGCTTGCTTTCAGTAAGAGACGATAAGGTGATGACAAATCCAATCGCAGGTACGAGACCACGAGGGAAAACAAGGCAGGAGGATGAGGAAATCGCGAAAGAATTATTAGGAAATGAGAAAGAGCGGGCAGAACATATGATGCTTGTGGACTTAGGCAGAAATGATATCGGAAGAGTGAGTGAAATCGGCTCTGTTATGCTAGATAAATATATGAAAGTAGAGAAATACTCTCATGTCATGCACATTGTATCTGAAGTTTCCGGAACATTGCGAAAACAAACGAACGGTTTTGATGCCTTAGCCTATTGTTTACCGGCTGGGACGGTCTCTGGAGCACCAAAAATTAAAGCAATGGAAATTATAAATAAATTAGAAGGAGAAAAAAGAAATGTATACGCTGGAGCTGTCGGATATATTGCCTTTTCAGGAAATCTTGATATGGCACTTGCGATTAGAACAATGGTTGTGAAGGACGAAAAAGCATACGTTCAAGCAGGAGCTGGTATCGTTTATGATTCCAATCCAATAGCTGAATATGAGGAAACGTTAAATAAAGCGAAAGCACTATTGGAGGTTATGAAATGATCGTACTTATTGATAATTATGATTCATTCACCTATAACTTGTATCAACTGTTAGGAGAATATGTAGAAGAGATTGTTGTTCTGCGAAATGATAAAGTAACGACTCAAGAGCTTCAAGAGATGAAACCAAGAGCGATTATTCTTTCTCCAGGACCCGGAAAACCAGAAGATGCAGGAATTTGCATCGAGATTATTCAGCATTTTTATAAAGAAATCCCGATTCTTGGTATATGCCTTGGACATCAAGCTATTATTTCGGCATTTGGAGGAGAAATTGTAAGAGCGGATCGCATTAAACACGGGAAAACATCACGTGTGAAACATAATGGGACATCAATCTTTTCATATGTTACCCAGCCACTGACGGCCATGCGTTACCATTCACTCGTCGCAGCACAAAATAGTCTACCGCAATGCTTTGATGTATTAGCAACAGCGATGGATGACGGAGAAATTATGGCAGTTCGCCATAATTATTATCCACTCTTCGGTTTACAGTTTCATCCGGAATCGATCGCAACAGAAGAAGGCGGGAAATTAATACGTGCATTTTTATCTCAAGTGAAAGAGGTGGAGAAAGTATGAATCATTATCTTCGTAAATTAGTAGAAGGACAAAACTTAACAGAACAGGAAATGTATACAGCAGGTCTACTGTTATTAAGTGAAGATATATTAGAGAGTGAAATAGCGGCCTTTTTAGCATTGTTAAAGGCAAAGGGCGAAACAGCAGATGAAATATACGGTCTCGTCCGTGCTCTTCGGGAAAAAGCATTGCCATTTTCCAATCATATAAAAGGAGCGATGGATAATTGCGGAACAGGCGGTGACGGGGCACAAACATTTAATATTAGTACAACGTCGGCATTTGTACTTGCAGGAGCCGGTGTAAAGGTTGCAAAACATGGGAACCGTGCCGTTTCTAGTAAAACAGGAAGTGCTGATTTATTAGAGGAACTCGGTGTTAACATTAGTTGCACACCAAGCGAGATTGACCATTTATTAGAGAATGTTGGCATTGCCTTCTTGTTCGCACCAGCAATGCATCCAGCATTAAGACGCATTATGAAAATAAGAAAAGAATTAAATGTCCCGACAATCTTTAATTTAATCGGTCCTTTAACGAACCCGATTGATTTAGAAACGCAGTTTGTTGGGATATACAAACGAGATATGTTGTTACCGGTAGCAGAGGTACTACAAAAGCTCGGTAGAAAACAAGCGCTCGTTGTAAATGGAAGTGGCTTTTTAGACGAAGCATCCCTGCAAGGAGAAAACTACGTCGTCATTTTAAAAGATAACGAAATAATAGAAACGAGTATTGTTCCAGAAAAGTACGGAATGTCACGTGTGAGAAATGAAGAGATTAGAGGCGGAAATCCGAAAGAAAATGCAAAGATTACACTTCAAGTATTAAAAGGAGAAAAGAGTGTATACCGCGATACAGTTTTATTAAATGCAGGTCTTGCGCTTTTTGCAAATGGAAAAACAGAAACGATTGGAGAAGGCATCCAATTAGCTGCTCATAGCATTGATTCAGGGAAAGCATTAGCAAAATTACAATTGTTAATTGCGGCGAGTCATGAAAAGTTAGAAAGGGTGAATTGAAATGGGAACAATTTTAGACAAAATTGTAGAGCAGAAGAAAAAAGAAGTCGCAGAATTATATGAAACATATACACCGGTGAAAGAGAAACGAAACGTGCACTCACTTGTAGAGGCGCTGCAGCAATTTACAGTGATCGCAGAAGTGAAAAGAGCGTCGCCATCTAAAGGGGATATTAACTTACACGTTGATGTAACGAAACAAGTGAAAACGTATGAAGAATGCGGGGCTGGAGCTGTTTCTGTTTTAACAGACGGTCAATTTTTTAAAGGGTCTTTTTACGACTTAGAAACAGCAAGAGCACAAAGTAGCATTCCGCTTTTATGTAAAGATTTTATAATCGATAAAATTCAAATTGATCGAGCGTATGAAGCGGGAGCGGATCTTATTTTACTTATCGTTGCGGCATTGTCAAAAGAGAAGTTAAGGGAGCTTTACGAATACGTAATTGAAATGGGGCTAGAAGCAATAGTCGAAGTTCATGATGAAAGAGAATTAGAAATCGCAATAGAATTAAATCCGCATGTAATTGGCATTAATAACCGAAATTTAAAAACGTTTGAAGTAGATTTAGGTCAAACAGAAAAGCTCGGAAAACGATTGAATGAAGAAAATGTACTTTGGATTAGTGAAAGCGGGATTCATAAGGAAGAGGACATTGTACGTGTGAAACAAGCAGGGGCTAAAGGAATACTTGTTGGGGAAGCGCTTATGACGGCACCTTCTGTCGGAGACTTTTTTCATTCATTGAAGGTGACGCCATGAAAGTGAAAATTTGCGGTATTACGGATCTAGAAACAGCAAAAGTAGCTTGTGATTATGGTGCAGATGCGATCGGATTTGTATTTGCAAAAAGCAAACGAAAAATTGCTCCAGAGCAAGCGAAACAAATCATTACTGAGCTTCCAGCGCACGTAATGAAGATTGGTGTTTTTGTAAATGAATCAGTTGAAAGTATGCAAAAAATCGCAGCAGAGTGTGGTTTAACGCATGTGCAATTACATGGGGATGAAGAGGATTATTATATTAAAAGATTGAATATTCCGTCTATAAAAGCTATAGGAGTAGGATCAGGGGCAGATATTATAAAAGCGACAAGTTATGAAACAGATTATGTTTTATTTGATAGTCCGAAAGAAAAATTCCGGGGCGGGAATGGAAAAACATTTTCATGGAAGCTGCTTGAACATAGTCCAAAAGAGCTGCAGAAGAAAACGATACTAGCTGGCGGACTGCACATTGAAAATATACAAGAAGCAATTCAAACAGTTCAGCCATATATGGTCGATGTCAGCAGCGGAGTGGAAACAGAAGGAAAGAAAGATATTGAGAAAATTAAACAATTTATTATAAAAGCGAAGGAGTGTTCCATATGAAATACGCATATCCAGATGAAAAAGGTCACTACGGTATATACGGAGGACGCTATGTTCCCGAAACGTTAATGCAATCTGTTTTAGAGCTAGAGGAAGCGTACAAAGAAGCAATGCAAGATGAAGCATTTCAACAAGAATTAAATCATTATTTACAAACGTATGTGGGAAGAGAAACACCGCTTTATTTCGCAGAAAACATGACGAAGTATTGCGGCGGAGCGAAGATTTATTTAAAACGTGAAGATTTGAACCATACAGGAGCTCATAAAATTAACAATACAATTGGGCAGGCACTTCTTGCAGTGCGAATGGGCAAGAAGAAAGTGGTTGCTGAAACGGGAGCTGGGCAGCACGGAGTCGCAACAGCAACGGTATGTGCTTTGCTTGGTTTAGAGTGCGTCATTTTTATGGGAGAAGAAGATGTAAAACGTCAAAAGTTAAATGTTTTTCGAATGGAGCTATTAGGAGCGAAAGTGGAAAGTGTGGCAGCAGGTAGTGGAACGTTAAAAGATGCGGTAAATGAGGCACTTCGTTACTGGGTTGCACATGTGCAGGATACACATTATATTATGGGATCTGTTCTTGGACCGCATCCGTTTCCGCAAATTGTACGTGATTTCCAAAGTGTAATTGGGAAAGAAACGAAGAAACAATATGAAGTATTGGAAGGGAAATTACCAGAAGCAGTTGTTGCTTGTATAGGCGGTGGTAGCAACGCGATGGGCATGTTTTACCCATTTGTACACGATGAAGAAGTTGCTCTTTATGGTGTAGAGGCAGCGGGGAAAGGGGTTCATACAGAGAAACATGCAGCAACATTAACGAAAGGAAGTGTTGGTGTTTTACATGGTTCTATGATGTACCTTTTACAAAATGAAGAAGGACAAATTCAGGAAGCACACTCTATTTCAGCAGGATTAGATTATCCAGGGGTTGGACCAGAACATAGCTTGTTAAAAGATATCGGCCGCGTTTCTTACCATGCAATCATAGATGAAGAAGCGTTAGAAGCTTTCCAATTATTAACGAAAAAAGAAGGAATTATTCCAGCGTTAGAAAGTTCACACGCCGTAGCGTATGCTCTTAAACTAGCACCGAAAATGAAGCAAGATGAAGGACTTGTCATTTGTTTATCAGGCCGCGGAGATAAAGATGTCGAAAGTATAAAACGTTATATGGAAGAGGTGTAAATGATGGGAGTAGAAAGAATTACAGCCGCGTTTCAAAATGGAAAAAAAGCATTTATCCCGTATGTAATGGGAGGAGATGGTGGTCTAGAAAAGTTAAAAGAACAAATTCGTTTTCTAGATAAAGCAGGAGCAAGCATTGTTGAAGTTGGCATCCCGTTTTCTGATCCAGTTGCCGACGGACCGACAATTCAAAGGGCAGGAAAACGAGCGTTAGACAGAGGTATAACATTAAAAGGTATCTTTCAAGCGTTAGCAGAAGTAAGGCAGGAAGTGCAAATTCCATTTGTACTTATGACCTATTTAAATCCTATTTTAGCTTTTGGAAAAGATCGCTTCATTGGAAGTTGTCTTGAGGCAGGTGTGGATGGAATTATTGTTCCAGACTTACCATATGAAGAACAAAACATTATCGCGCCGCTTCTCCGTGATGCGAATATCGCCTTAATTCCACTTGTTACCGTAACAAGCCCAATTGAACGAATCGAAAAGATTACGAGTGAATCACAAGGCTTCGTATATGCGGTAACAGTAGCAGGTGTTACTGGGGTTAGACAAGACTTTAAGCAAGAGATTCATAGCTATTTAGAAAAAGTGAAATCACATGTTCATCTACCTGTAGTTGCAGGATTCGGTATTTCAACACCAGAGCAAATCGAGGACATGATTACGATATGTGACGGAGTTGTTGTGGGAAGTAAAGTCATTGAGTTATTAGAAAAAGAAAAGCAAGATGAAATTTGTGAGCTGATTGCTGCGGTGAAATAATAAGAAGGGGCTTCCTACTTGGGGAGCTTCTTCTTAAATTAGCCTAATGGATTCTCACCAAAACGTTCTGCTAGCTCGTCTTTATCTTCTTCCCAATCGAACTCGATTTCAGGTTCAGATGAATCGTATCCTTTTACATCAGATAAATAATAACGAAAAAACTGCCGTTAAATTAATTGAATATTTTGTCATCTGTTATATAATAGTCACAATTGTATCCTTTAAGAAATGAGATGATGGTATGGCAATATTGTTGGCTCTTATTCCTATTATGATGATTTTTATTTGTTTATTTGTGTTTAAACAAACGTCGTTAAAAGCTTCATTAGTTTCTTATGCCGTCTGTGTTGGAATCGTTTTATTTACACCGATGTTTCGATTAGGAATAGGTGAGACTGTACATGCAACAATTAAAGGCGGATTAATTTGTTTTATTGTCGGTTACGTTTTGTTTTTTGGTATTTTTTTATTTCACCTTATGAATAAAATGGGGTATATCAATCAAGTTGCGCGGTTTATGGAACAAGTTACACACGATCGGTTATTACAAATGCTCCTTATGTGTTTCGGTATTTGTCCTCTTATTGAGTCAGTAAGTGGATTTGGAATTGGATTTATGGTGGCTGCTCCTATTTTTCTCTCCCTTGGCTATAAACCGTTCCAAGCAGTGTTATTATCTTTTATCGGCTTATTGGCAAGTTCATGGGGAGCGATGGCAACGGGAACAATTATCGGCTCACAACTTATCAATATGCCATTAACAAACTTAGGATCTAGCACGGCATTATTAAGCGTTCCTATTTTTGCATACTTTGTCATCCTGTCTTTGCACGTAGTTGGTGGCTGGCAAGCAGTTAAGCAAAAATGGAAAGAAGGGTTCGGTTTTTTTCTCTTATTTTCTGTATCCATCTATCTTTCTAATACATATGTAAGTGTTGAATTAGCGGGGATTTTAAGTTCAATTGTCACGATTACATATGGTTTTCTCATCATTAAAATGACAGCGAGGCAAGGGAAGGAGTTTTTATCGGAACATGCTGCAACAGTAGAACGAGAAGTTTCTATTATGAAAATTATAAGCCCTTATTTATTTTTAACAGTTTGTATTCTACTTTCTCGCCTCATTCCATCGTTACACGATATGCTGAGGTCTTATGCTGTTCTTGATTTAAACTCATACTCTTACAAACTAGAATTATTGTATTCACCTGGGTTTTGGCTTGGTATTACATGTTTATTTACCATTATTTTCTTCCGTATTCCTTCTACTATTATTAAAGAATCTATCTCCCAAACAATAAAGCAGTGGATTCCTTTCGCAATTACGACGACAATGTTTATTGCCATTTCAGAATTAATGGGTGCAGCGGGTATGCACACATTGTTAGCCGAAGCAGCTGGGCAAACATTTGGAACGTTATTTGTTTTTGTAGCACCTTTCATTGGTGGAATTGGTGGCTTTTTGACAGGGAGTAACGCAGGATCAAATGCGATGTTTATAAAACTACAAATGCAAACGGCACAGAACGTCGGGCTTCCGTGGCAGTATGTGACAACTCTTCAAAATACAGCTTCTTCTGTAGCGACAATTGCGTGTCCATCACGGATTACATTAGGCGCCTATTTATGTAATATTCCATTTCGTGAGAATGAATTGTTGAAGAAGACCACATTAATGATTTTTGGAGCGGTGTTGATTGTAGTTGTGGAAGTAGTTGGTTGGTATGTATTACATTGAAACAGTTAAAAAAACTTTCAGGGCATATGCCACTTTGTTCTCTTACAAATCTGTAAGGTTTTTGTCACGTATTTAAATAGTACGAACTAGATGAGAGCATTATAATGACTAACAATAAAGCAATGATTTTGTATCAAAAAATCCCAACGTATGGAGGTTTAAAATGAAAAAATATATTTTATCTTTAATACCATTTATCCTAGGAATTGGATGTTTAGTTAGCTTTAATACAATTGGCTCTAAAGTTGCAGCGGATGGTACGCTTGTAGAACCATTTTATTTACTACCAATGGGTTATTCATTGCTAGCTATTGGTATTATTAGTCTTTTTGTAAGTAAAATTAAAAAAGTGAATAGAGAAAAAAGAGCTTTAGTAAGGCTATAGCCTTCAAGTTAAAAAAATAAACCAGATGCTGAAAAGTGTCTGGTTTATTTTTTATTGCACGCGCCTATTTTATACCAAAATAAAGAATTACAGTTAATTATTAACAAATATAGCGTTGACAAGATAGGATTAGATTTAATATTCTGATTTTAGCGCGGTTGCTATACATGTAAGGAGGATGGAAATGGAAGAATATAAACCAAAAGTTCTAGTATTAGGATCAGAACATATGAGTGAGAATGAAGAGTTCTTATCTGACAGGAGGCAAGTTGAAATTGAGGAACTTGTTTCTTTATTGCAGAAGTTTAATCCAACAAAAATTGCAGTTGAAGCTATTACAGACCATCAGGATAAATTAAATGATAGTTTTAAACAGTATAAGTTAAATACAAATAAGTTAGCGTTGAATGAAATAGATCAAATCGGTTTCCGCATGGCTGCAAACTTACAGCATGAACAGATTTACGCAATTGATTGGATGGGTGGTAATGACGTTACAGATGTTTGGGACGTGCATGGATGGGCAAAAAAGAATCAGCCACAACTTTTTGAGGAAATATTCGGATGGGTACCCGAACTAGAATTAACAGATGATAAGAGTGTTTTAGATTATTATAAAGAATTGAATGATCCAGTATTACTTAATAAACTACATAAATTATATGTAAACATGGCACGTATCGGAGATTTTGGTCATTACGTCGGAATGGAATGGCTAACGTGGTGGTACAAAAGAAATTTAATTATGTACTCTAATATCGTTCGTTTAATTGATTCGCCTGAAGAACGCATTTTATTTATAGTCGGTGCGTCTCATTGTTCTATCGTTTCCAAGTTTCTTGAAGAAGGTGAAAATTGCGTAGTCGTATCACCACAAAAGTATCTTTATGAGACAAACCATCATGCATTGAAGTAAAAAAGGTATCCGAGCAAACGTTGCTTGGATACCTTTTTCATATTTAAAATGAACTACTCCTTCTAATCTTATAAAAAACGTAGCTTATCAATGTAGAAATACAAGAAAAAAGCAAAGCTACACTAGAAAACGCAATGAAGTACATATTGTATTTCATAACTTTTCCGATGAGTTGGTTGCTGTTGTATTGAAAGAGCCCTGCTACTGCATTGAATAAGAATAATATAATAAACATCGCAATTACACCGTCTACGGAACCTTCTATATCTGGCTTACTTAAAGCAATATGCGCAGAGATACAAATTGCGATAAATAAAAATAGCCAAAACGAAGGGTTAAATAAGTTGCTCATTGTAAATAAACTTTTTAATAAAAAGAATGCTGATAAAAACATATTTTGGATCATTTCTATATTGATAGAAGTAGATTGAGTCGTTGTTTCAAGCGTATGATTAAATAAAGAATACGACTCTGGTACGAAATAGTACATTAAAAGTATTAATGCAGTAATGCCAGAGAAAATGGGACCAATACCGATGAAGAAATTACCGACTCGTTGATATATATTTCCCCGGTTATATTGATGTTGTATGTAACCTAAAGCCCCGCCGCTTGTATTTGTCGGAAAGAACTGAGTCGCTACAATTTTATGCCCAAATAATACGCACATAATCGCATGTCCAAGCTCATGAATCGGAACACCAATCCACGCTGTTAAAAGGAAGCCTTTTCTTCCGAAAGCTCTCGACCAATATGTTCGTGTAAGTGATTCTAAATAGCCTAATATAAATCCGATTACAATGATGATGCCAATTAAAGAAAACAATTGGATCACGCTTGTAAGGAATATTTGAAACAGTGAGTTTGCGAATTCCATCGTCTTTCATCCAATCCTTTTATAGTGTTTAAAATATTGTTTGCTATTTTTCATAATAGCATTATTTTTATAGATTGCTAACATATATATATTTGCTTTCATTGTTCATTTCAAAAGAAAGATTTCATATTATTTTTCTTGTAGTCATGTTTTATGTCCGACAACATATATTGAATTTGTAACAGCTTAGAAGATATATTGCTAAGGGAGATGATAGAATGACGTGTCCGAGCTGTAATGCGGAGAATACAGATGAAGCAAAATTTTGTGGGAATTGTGGGCGAGCATTGACAGAACAAGCTGTAGAAAGCGGCGTGAAGGAAGAAGAGCAGCAATTATCACGAACGGCACCTGTACAGGCAAGTCGTTCAAATGAAACGGTAGAACAGGCAAAGCAATTTGCGAGTGGATATTTTCAATTCTTTAAAAATGCTTTAAAAGCACCTACAGCAATTATGAAAAGTGGACACATTGAAGTGCGAAATGGAATTGTAAGTCTTGTGCTTATTTGCTTTTTAGGAGCATGTATTTTTTATCGAATGATGAGTGCGGCGACAGCGGTTACGAGGACGCTTGTAGCGGATGTAGCTACTCCTTCATTTTTTGGCGAGTCTGCAACGGTCTTTTTCTTTTTACTAATTTTAACGATTTTTATTGGATTTATTATTTTTGTAAGTGGCAAGCTGATGAGATCATCTTTTTCTTTTTTAGAGGCACTTGGTATATGGGGAACGGTAGCGACGCCAGTGGTTGCTTTATTAGTAATAGCTTTTCTTTTTAGTTTCTTATTAATCTTTTTATTGCCACTTGTACTATGGATTGCTGTAACTTGTATGAGCATTAGTACAATTGTAGCCATATTAAAGTTAGATAGAGGTGGATTAGATCCAGTTTATACGCTTATTATCGCAAATATTTGTATTGGAATTGCAACATGGATTGTACTTTGGTCTTACATTAGGACAGTAATTGAGGCCTTAACTAGTGGATTGACAGGCTTCTAATAAAAAGGTCGCTGAACGGATGAATGTATGTACAAAGCGTGGTTCACAGTTAGCAGATGGTATACAATTTTGTCAAAGTTGCGGGACAGAAAGAGAAAGTATTTGAAACAGGTACAGTGGCGATTATGCTGGTGTACCTGTTTCTATTTGAACGGTAAAAAAGGGAGTAGCTATTATATTTTATATAAGGAATTTGTAAAGAAAAAAAGTGTTATTTAAGGCGAATTTGGAGAATGTAAAGAGTAGAGTGGAACAAAGGAGTGGTAAAGTGAACTATGTAATTATTGGCGGAGATGCAGCTGGTATGAGTGCGGCAATGCAAATTGTTAGAAATGATAAAGATGCGAATGTTGTTACTCTAGAAAAAGGTGAAATATACTCATATGCGCAGTGCGGGCTTCCGTACGTTATTAGCGGTGTCATTACTTCTACTGAGAAATTAATTGCAAGAGATGTTACAGTATTTCGTGATAAATACGGGATAGATGCGAAGGTGCATCATGAGGTGACACGAATTGATACTGAAAATAAAATTGTCCATGGTATACATACAAATACAAAAGATGTATTTCAATATACATATGATCGTTTACTAATTGCGACAGGAGTTAGACCTGTTATGCCAGACTGGGAAGGGGGAAATCTACAAGGAGTTCACCTTTTGAAAACCATTCCAGATGCCCATAAAATACTGGAGACGTTAAAGGAACAGCATGTGGAGCAAGTTACGATTATTGGCGGCGGAGCCATTGGTCTTGAAATGGCTGAAACGTTTGTAGAGCTTGGAAAAAAGGTGAGAATGATTGAGCGAAATGATCATATTGGCACACTTTATGATACTGATATGGCAGCCTATATACATGAAGAAGCAGCGAAGCATCATATTGAAATTTTAACAAATGAAAACGTGAAAGCTTTTACAGGAAAAGGAAAAGTAGAATGGATTGAAACAGATAAAGGAACATATAAAACAGATCTTGTATTAGTATCAGTTGGTGTAAAACCGAATACAGATTTTCTTGAAGGGACCAATATACGCACAAATAACAAAGGGGCTATAGAAGTAAATGCTTATATGCAAACAAATGTGGAAGACATTTATGCAGCTGGAGATTGCGCAACGCACTATCATCTGATAAAAGAAACTCAAGATCATATTCCAATCGGTACTACTGCGAATAAGCAAGGTCGGCTTGCAGGGTTGAATATGATTGATAAAAGAAGGTCATTTAAAGGAACTCTCGGAACTAGTATTATCAAATTTATGGGGCTCACATTAGCAAGAACGGGTTTAAATGAAAAAGAAGCAAGTGAACTGAAAATACCATATAAAACGGTGAAGATAGATTCAACAAATATGGCCGGTTATTATCCAAGTGCCACAAAGCTTTATGTGAAATTACTGTATCGCTCTGATACAAAACAACTGTTAGGCGGACAAGTAATCGGAGAAGAAGGCGTGGATAAACGAATTGATGTCATCGCAATGGCACTATTTCATAAAATGAGCATTCATGATTTAGAGGATGTCGATTTAAGTTACTCGCCGCCTTACAACAGTGTTTGGGATCCAATTCAACAAGCAGCAAGGCGAGTGGAATAGCACTTTTACAGAAGTGCTATTTTTTGTTTTGAAAACATCAAATTATAAAAAAGAGATAGGAAATCATATTTTTCCTTGAAAAAGGTAGTGCTTATCCATTATATTTTCATATAGTATTTATTTTTTTCATACATAAGAAGTAAGATCTATAGACAAAAGACTAGCAATGAATCGTGCAGGAGGATTAGAAATGTCGATAAATATGAAAACAGTAGAAGAATGGATTGCGGAGTCAAATGCAAGACAAGAGGAGGACTTTGGAGAAGTTGTCCAAGAAATGAAGGAATTATGTATTGCGATTGATAACGCTACATTAATTTACCCGAAACATGTATTTTGTTTTGGAAAAAAAGCTGAGGTATTCTTTTTCTTCCAAGATCATGTTGTCGTTGGTCAGACGCAAGAAGAATATATTCAAGTTGAAAAATTAAAGTACGAAGATCTTACAGATACAAGCCTGAAAACAAATGATAAAAATACAACATTACAGCTAGAGTTCTCTAACGGAAAATCTATTATGCTAGATAGTTTAAATGATAACTGTGGCGCGAAGAATTGGCTGTTTGCAAGACAGATTAAGAGTATATTTAAATTGATTTAGTAGTAAAAGCAGACCTTAGGAGGTCTGCTTTTTTCATTTACATCCTACTATACAAAGACAGCCTTTTTCCTCATGAAATTCTACATGCTGAAATCCAGTGGTATAAAAAAGGTTTACTAATTCTTCCGTTGTTTTAAATTTTTGCATATGATAATTGATTTTAAAGGTTTCAGCAACAAGTAGAAAGGAACCATTTGGTTTTAGCACGCGGAAAACTTCTTTTATATCATTCTTTAAATCAGGCCAAAAATAATGGGTTTGAAAGGCGGTAATAAGATCGAAAAATTTATCGCGAAATGGAATAGAAGATACGCTTGCTTGATGAATCATTACCTTTTCATTTTTTACATCTTTTATATTGGTTTTTATTGAATTCTCGACAGCTTTTTCCGAGTAATCAATCCCGTATATTTTTCCGGCGGGAGTCATCTTGGAAAGGGTATGTATCGTTTTACCGCCACCGCAGCCAATATCTAGTATGAACGCATCTTTACGTACATTTATTTTTTGCAAAGCCCAATTTGTTAATCTTGTATGTGCAGTATTCATAATACAAAGCATGGAAGAACCGATGGAACCTCTAGGGTTTTTAGCCTGTTCAATTAATTTTTGTAATACGCTCAACCTTATCTCTCCTTATATATATGAAATGAAATTCCCAAATTTGTATATTCGCTTTAGATAATTCAAATCCTTTAAAAAAATCTGCCCTATGCTAGTACAATGTACGAAGCATAGGGCAGATTTTTAACTATGCAAATAGCCTTTTAACCAAGTGCGAGGGCGATGGAAACCAACGGGAATTTGAATAAGAGTGGTTTTTCGAGTTGTATCAATGTTATATAATGTATCACAAAGGTTGACATCAAAGCCTAAGAGCGGGTGCCCTCCCATGCCCATTGAAGAGGCAGCTAAGACGAGCCTATGAACAAGTATACCGGCTTCCATTTGTTGAATCCGGTACCCTCTATATCCGAAATCATTTTTAAAATAATCTTTATTACCTATTACATGCAGACAGAGTGGTACTTGGAAGAGGTTCACATTATCCATAGTCATACCTGAATGTAGAGGATAACGAAGGTCCCCGGTTTGAATCTGTCCTAATGTGTGTGTGTTGCTGTCATAGGAATAGGCACCATTTGGTATGCCGTCTACATTATAAAAGCATCCATACAGTGAGACGCGTGCTTTTGGATGAATATGTTTTCCGTCTAAATCATTTTGATAAGGAAAAGAAAGACATGCTTCTTGAAGTAAGGCAGCTAGTTGTACTTTATTTAATTTCTTTAAGGAAAAATCTACATCAGGTGAATAACGCTTTTGGCAAACAGTTGCGAAATCGTATGATAATCGCTGCAGCTTTGGTAGTGCTAAAGTTTGTGTGTGATGTGAAACCGTTGTTTCTTCTACCGCAGTTCGAAACTGCTCTGTTGATTCTAGTATGGATGCTGCATTCATTTTGGTTATAATCGGATACTCGGTAATATTTTTAGAGCGAACAAAGTGTTCATGTTGCAGAAGAGGAAGCTGCCCTGACAGCTCATAAGATGTGACATTTACGCCGGATATGTTATCTTGGTAAAACCATGTATCGGTATGTTGAGTGGATAATGGAATAACTGCATACACACTTTCCTCTTGTTCATGTAGTCCAAGTAAATGATTAATTGCTCGATCTAGAAATTGATAATACACACCAGATGTATAGCCGAATTGTTTAGAGGATTCTAGTAATTGACCAATGAGGACACCGGTATCCAGACCTTGAAGACGATAGGAAAAATTATTATATTTAAAGAAGTTTTTCCAAAACATTGTTGATACAAAGGCGGCGCCAAAACAAGCAGATAGATTGCAGCGATTTCCGAGTGCCTCTGTGAGATAAGAGTCAAAGTTTCCTTCGCGCAGTAAAACGAGGCGATGATGTGCTGCGTCATAATGGTAGATTCCATGTGGGTAATGACTGAGCTTTAAATATACATATAATTCATTTGGATATAAAGCACCGCCAGAAGGAATAAATCTTCGAAATATACTTGCTGAGTTTTGCTCTTCTAAGTCGAAAGAAGGCTGGCACAATTGAGTGAGACCAAATGTATACCAGAGACAATGCCCGATTTGCTCTAGAGTAGGTTCACTAGACATATTTTGATCTCGTAATGTTAACGGTACGTCTAGAGAAAGAGGAATGACGGGTAAATTCCGGTATAATTTATAGGGAAGCGGGGCATCGTCCCAATCAACCTCCTTATTTTCAAACATAATTTCATCGATAGAAAAATGTAAATGGTGTAGAAATGTTTCTAGTTGCATCAACAATCGGCCTCCTTATCAGGAATACCCCTACCTTAATATGTAACAAAAGAAAAGGAAGAGAGGTAGGGGACAGAGAAAGTTCTACTGTTTACCGTTTCACTTTATCATAGCTTATGGAAATGGGTGTGGATGTTGGTTTAGTTGTTCAAATGTAAGTGGCTCATCGGTATATCCAAGTTTCATCGGTACGGTAAGTGCTCTTTGTAGTCCTGTTGTACGAGTGAGGTGATGACCAAATGTCATTGGTAACATACCAGGAATCAGTACTTTCACACAAGATAATCCATTTTTCTCTATGAGAGGAACAGTTTGATCAATGACGATGACTTCAAGGCCAGATTGGTGTAATCGATCTAAAAGATGGCGCAAATCTGAAGTTAAATCTCTATCAGTAGATTTTAGATGATTCATCTGTTGAAATGTTTTTTGTACAGTGCGATCGTCGTTTAATAAAAAATGAAGGCGTTCTTCGGCCTCTGGTAAGCCATATAGCATACTATGATCTTCCATTTGGGTGACAAGATAGGGATCACGTAAACATTGTTTGTATTTTTGTCTGTTTGTTTCCAAATTTTCATCCATGATAAGCAACATACCTGCTAATTCATGGATTGCATTTTTAATAGCCCGTAGTGGTTCCATATGGGCACCGCCTGCACAGACGAGATTCATTCCATCTTGTTTTGTATTTTTGGCAATTGCCCATATGCTTGGAATACCGTGCTCCATCGTTGCATCAAAAACATGTAAATCATAGCCTGTAATCGTACGCATTCGTTCGATCATCCATTGTAATTCCACATCGTTCGCAGAAGCTAGATCAAGGCGGGGAAGTGGCAATTGTGCATACCAAGTTAGCAAGAAAGCATCGCGTTCGACTATTTCTAAAATACCATGGAAAATTGCTTCTTCTAAACTGCCTCCAATTGCACAGCCGTTTGAAGTTTCGTAGACAAAGGCGTCTCTGTGTCCTAGACTATAATACGCAATGGATTCCGGGACTAAAACTGGACGGTTTTGTAATAAAGAATACGCCCATACCCAATCTTGAGGGTAATCAGGATCAAATGGTTTGAATGGGAAGCCTGCTTTTCTATAATGTTCATCTGTATGTACACCGATTGTGAGAGGATTGATGGCAGTATCTTCAAAATCTCGGTAGCTACCATGAACATTTGTCCGTTTCCCGCGAGGTGCCATTCCGCAATATCTTTCTAATCCTTCTAAAATAGCCGTTGCCTCGCTAATTGCGAACGAATGTGTTCGACCTGCAACTCCTTCATTACCGAGGAGTAACGGCATATTTACAATGACATCAGCGAATGGTAATAAGGTATGTTGCATTTTCCCGTTTAAAAGTCCAGTCCGATAATCTAAATAATCTTTAGCCAAAAATGTATTTAAATCTTTGATAGAACGACACCGGTAACTTTCATCGTTCGTTTTAAAGCTTGGTTGTAGTGAAAGTGAGGCAGTAGCTGCAGAGTCGTCAGGTATTGTACTACATACCGGGCATAAAGGATCGGGAAGAAATGGATGGCGTGAAGTTTGGAATGTTTGTAAGTTAAGGAAAATTAGCTCTTCAGCTAAAGAGGTATGCCCTTTTGTTAGTATCTTTTCTGTTTCAGCATGAATAAGGTGGCACATTTGCAGTAATCCAGTTTGTGTTGCACATATATCTCGCTGTATGACATCATCTGTTTTTAAGGAATATTTCCGTTGTAATTCCCACATTTCTTTTTGGTCAAAGCTAGCGATAAAGCGTCTTGCATCGGCACAATGGGAACATCCTGGTTGATTCGGTCTAACATAAGGGCCAATAATCCCTTCACCAAATGAAGTAAAGCCACGAAGCCAAGGGATATTAGCAGAGCGAAAAATTTCTTCAGCTGTATGATGTATAGAGAGAGGAGAACCATCGTGTAATACGAGAGCGAGATGAATATTTTCAGGGAGAGATTCTTCAAGCGTATGTCGACGAATGATAGGATAGTGAACAGACAATTGCTGATTTACATAGTCTGCAAGTAGGCCATCTCCTACAATTAATATTTTACGATCCATCAGTCTACCTCCTCTTTTATGACCACACCAATTACACCGCCTAATCCTTCTTGTAAAAATGGTTCAATTGCTAGATCGAGGACGTAGGGGTGAAGATTATGTTCTTTTAAATGCTGTAAGGCTAGTTGTAAAGAATTTAATTGTGGAATCTCTTCTTCTTCTTGTACTTCAATTCTAAATGAATCTGCATCGTGTAAAAGGACAGATGAATCCCATAATATATTAGATTTATAAGGGACATCTTGGTTCTGGATATGGAGTAGTGCTTGTTGTAATGCGCTTCTTAGTGCTAATGTCACATTTAGATTAGCACTGCCATACCACAGGTTGTGTACGCGGGCCCAAACAACAGGGAAACCTAGTATTTCTTCACCAATTCCTATTTCTGGCGTCCCGTGTATGACGCGGAGTGCATCTAAATAAAAGCGGCAATGTTTATCATGAATTTCTGTTAATTGCAGTGGCATAATTTCTTCAGTTTGACTTTGTTGTCTTGTACTCAGCGTGTGTGCTAAATAATTTTGCAGTGAGCGATACACCCCTTCTAACATTGTTTCTCCAGCTCCAATTCCAATAAACTCATCTTGTTCAGGAAGAAGAAAGTCAATCATTTGAGTTACGTATGTTTCAATTCCAGTTAAGCCTGCTTCGCGCCTTGCTTCGTTATGAGTCAATCCGCCGCAAATGATAGTAGGGAGGAGCGTAGTAGGCCCTTCTGATAATGGATTTGCGACTTGAATATAACATTGAGACAACGGTAATTGCTGTAAGTCTCGTTCATCCCATATGTGAAAAATGCCAGAGGTGCTTGAAGTTAACTTGTCAAAAAAACGAAAAAGGTCATTCGAATGATTTGGGTCTGCATGTCGTTCAAGAGTTGTATCAAGGTCTTGTATCATCTCTATCGTAAAGTTTTTAGTGGCTATAAGCGGATGTTTAATAAAATGATGCCAATTGCCTTCAAGCGTTTCTAGATTTAGTAAAAAGAATTGTTTGTTTTTCTCCCTGTCCGAAGCGCCTGTCACATGTTTAAATAACTCAAACACAATAATATTTGCTAACATAGCGCCAGCAATTGGAGAGAATGGTTCTGGTGATTGATCTTGTTGAAGGGCGGTTTCATGCATACGGTGCCATGCTGATTCCCAGCATTCTTCAGAATCTGAAGTAATGACAGGGCCTGCCAAACCGACTTTCTGCAAATATAGAGCAGGAATTAAGTTTTTCTTTTCTTCTCTACAAATTGCGTGCAGAGCTCGCAGTTTTTCAATATTGCCATTTTGAGATACATATAGGATCCAATCAAAAGGATGGAAAACTTCCTGTAAAGAACAATCTCTCGTTGTATCTATTTCATGAACACGTACATCTTGATCGGCAGCGTGGGCTTTTTGGATCAGTTCGTTTAGCCGAGAGCGATTTGTTGCATCAGCATCAGTAATAAGATAGTGAATTTCGGGTAACCCAGATTCAAGTAAAGAAGAAATTAATGAAGTGAAAATAGAACCAGATCCAATTGCTAAAACTTTAGCTTGTCGGTACATTTGAAATTTTAGGGCACCGGAGTGAGAGGATGTCTCTAAAAATTCAATTTGTGATGCGTACCTTTCAAGTAATGTATCCTCTAATTGATGAGGAGAATCTTGACTTACATCTCGAACAAAACCATTTTGGTACAAAAGCTCTCCAATTTCAAATACCCTATTTTGATAAGGGAGAGGGAGGCCATTTGTTAGATCTTCCAAAGTGTGACTCCCATTAAACATAGGCATTAATTTTTCAATCCATTCATAAATACCGTTACCTTCCATTCGGAACGAACTGGAGTTATTTCTAAAATAGACACCCCCGTTTGAGTCGGGGAGGAAAACGGTATCTTTGTTCATTTTTAGTTTTGTGGAAGCTGGCAGAGTACTCATTGTATTCCTCCTTATGAACTGATTTCTCTAGGCGCACATTATTAGTGTATGTACTGTGATTTGTCCCTTATGAATTCGTTAATGTCCGTGTAATAAAAAAGGCTGCATGAAAGATCGAATACATCGATTCTTTCATGCAGCCAGTATGATTTAGAAAGTCTATCAACCTTCTAATAATAATGATTTTGGATCTTCAAGCATATCTTTAACAGCAACAAGGAAGCTAACTGCTTCTTTACCATCAACAATACGGTGATCGTAAGATAGTGCAAGGTACATCATTGGACGGTTTTCCATACGCTCGTTATCGATTGCAACTGGGCGGACTTGGATTTTATGCATTCCTAGAATACCTACTTGTGGGCTGTTTAGGATTGGTGTCGACATTAGAGAACCGAACACGCCACCGTTTGTAATTGTAAATGTACCACCTTGTAATTCTTTTAATGAAAGTTTGTTATCGCGTGCTTTTTTACCTAATTCACGAATTTCGCTTTCGATTTCAGCGAAGTTCAATTGGTTAGCATCGCGTACAACTGGAACAACTAATCCATCTGGAGCTGCTACTGCAATACCGATATCATAGAATTTTTTAATGATAAGCTCGTCGCCTTGAATTTCAGCATTTAATAATGGGAATTGTTTTAATGCTGCAACAACTGCTTTTGTGAAGAATGACATAAAGCCAAGACGTACATCATGTTTTTTCTCGAAAGCATCTTTGCGTTCTTTACGTAATTCCATGATTGCACTCATATCAACTTCGTTAAATGTTGTTAACATTGCAGATGTTTGTTGAACTTCTACAAGACGTTTTGCAATTGTTTGACGGCGGCGGGACATTTTCACGCGTTCAACTGGTTTTTCGAATTCAGTTTTTGCAACTGGAGCTGGACTTTGTTTTGGAGCAGCCGGTGCTTCTTTCGGTGCTGCAGCGTGAGCTTGTACATCATGTGGTCTCACACGTCCAAGTGGATCTGTGCTACGTACATCGTTTAAGTCGATTCCTAATTCACGTGCCATTTTTCTAGCAGCAGGTGATGCGATAGGGCGGTCTGTATTTGGAAGACCTTGTAAAGCTGTTGTACTTGGTGCAGCACTTGGAGCCACAGCTTTTGGTGCTTCAGTAACTTCTTGTTTTGGTTGTTCTGGAGCTGCTGCTGGAGCAGGTGTGTTTACTGCTGCTGCGCCGTTTGCATCTAAAATAGCGATAGTAGCGCCAACGTCAACTGTATCCCCAGGTTCTCCTAGTAGTTGTGTTACAATACCTGAATCTTCTGCAATGATTTCTACATTGACTTTATCCGTCTCAAGCTCAACAACGCTGCCACCTTTCTCAACTTTGTCGCCTACGTTGATAAGCCATTGTGAAATAGTTCCTTCGGTAATAGATTCTGCAAGCTCAGGTACTTTAATTTCGATCATTTTAAATGTCCTCCCCTTATTTGCCTAACGGTGTGTTTTGTCTTCTTTTTTCTTCGGTAATCTCCAGTTTTTAGCACGACTTGGGCAGAAGTTCCTTGGAGAAATTCTACCCAAGTGAGCAAGTAAAACTTGTTTTTCCTTTTAGTTGCTGTAAACTTCGATTTCTTGTTTATCTTGACGGAAGTTGTATTTCACGTCTAAAGTGTGTGCAACAATTAGTTCTTGCTCAGCTTTATGAGCAAATGGATCGCCACCAGATGGGCTAGAACGATCAGGGCGTCCAATGTATCCTGTTTTCACTTTATCGCCAGCTAGTTCGAACAGAATTGGAGCCATGTAATGCCATGCGCCCATATTACGAGGTTCTTCTTGAACCCAAATGATTTCTTCTAAGTTTTTAAAGCGCTTCATAATAGATTGAACTTTTTCAGCAGGGAATGGGTACAATTGCTCAATACGAACGATATGAAGTTCATCTAAATTGTACTCATGTTTACCATTTTCGATTTCTGCTGCTAAATCAATTGCCATTTTACCTGTAGTTAAAACAAGACGTTTTACTTTGTTTGGTTTTGTACCAAGGTTTTCTTGTTCTAAAGCAGGTTGGAAACGTCCTTCACTTAACTGGCTACCTGTTGAAAGTGTAAGTGGGTGACGTAATAAGCTTTTCGGCGTCATAATTACTAACGGTCGAACAGCTTCTGTTCCTAAGATAGATGCTTGACGGCGCAAGATATGGAAGTATTGTGCCGCACTTGTTAAGTTTGCAACTGTCCAGTTGTTTTCTGCAGCTAATTGTAGGAAACGTTCTGGACGAGCGCTAGAGTGTTCTGGTCCTTGACCTTCATAACCGTGAGGTAATAGAAGAACTAGACCTGATTTTTGACCCCATTTTGCTCTTCCTGCTGAAACATATTGATCAAATAATGCTTGTGCAGTATTTGAGAAGTCACCGTATTGTGCTTCCCACATAACAAGAGTTTCTGGAGCGAACACATTGTAACCATATTCATAACCAACAACAGCAGCCTCTGATAACGGACTGTTATGAACAGAGAATGATGCGTTAATATTAGGCAAACGATGTAACGGTGAATATGTTTCGTTTGTTTCTGTATCATGTAATACGATATGACGGTGTGCGAACGTACCACGTTGTGAATCTTGACCAGTTAAACGAATTGGCGTACCTTCTTGTAAAATAGAAGCGAATGCTAACGATTCAGCAAGTGCCCACTCAATTTTACCGTTCTCTTCAAGAGCATCTTTACGGCGCTCAAGAATTTTCTTCACTTTCGGATATACGTTAAAGCCTTCAGGCCAAGTTAAAAGACCTTCATTAATTGTACGAAGTGTGTCAAGCGGAATACTAGTATCAATCGGTTGAATTCCTCTTGCAACAACGTCTGGAACTTTAACGTGAATTGCTGCATCACCCGTATCAGCTGGTGGTACTTGTGCGTATTCAGCTTTTAATTGTTCTTGAATAAACTGCGTAATTGTTTCAACCTCATCTGCATTTAGAACGCCTTCAGCTTGTAATTGATCTGCATAAATCGCTCTTACAGTTGGGTGCTTTTTAATTTTCTTATAAACTTGTGGTTGTGTAACTGCTGGATCATCCATTTCATTATGACCATAGCGACGATAACCGATTAAGTCGATTAAGAAATCTTTCTTGAAACGCATGCGATATTGAATCGCAAGGTTAGCAGCAGCAAGACAAGCTTCAGGGTCATCAGCGTTCACATGAACAATCGGAATATCAAACCCTTTAGCAAGGTCACTTGAATATTTTGTAGAACGAGAATCATAGCTATCTGTTGTAAAACCAACTGCGTTATTTGCAATAACATGAATTGTTCCGCCAGTTTGATATGCGTTTAATCTGCTTAAGTTCAATGTTTCAGATACGATACCTTGACCAGGGAATGCAGCATCACCATGAACTAAAATTACGAAAGATTTTGAAACATCTTGCTCAGGATAACCAGATGTTTTGCGATTTTCTTGAGCAGCACGTGCATAACCTTCAACAACTGGGTTAACAAATTCAAGGTGACTTGGATTGTTCGCTAATGTAACACGTGTATGTGCATCTTCAGAGCCAACAACTTGTTCTCTACCTAAATGGTATTTCACGTCGCCAGTCCAGCCAGCATTACTATTTACACCTTCTATAGTTGCATGTTTAAACTCAGCGAACATGTGACTATATGGTTTTTCTAATACGTGAGCGAGAACGCTTAGACGGCCGCGGTGAGCCATACCAATCATTACGTCGTTTACGCCGGCTTTAGTACCTTCAGCAATAACTTCATCCAGTACAGGCACAAGCATATCGACGCCTTCTATAGAGAAACGTTTTTGCCCAACAAATGTTTTATGCAAAAATTGCTCGAAACTTTCAACCGCTGTTAAGCGTTTTAAGAGAGCAGTTCGTTTTTTATTTGTTAATGGTTGACGCAAGGAATTTGATTCCACCATTTGATGCAACCACGCGCGTTCTTCACTATCTTGTACATGAGAAAATTCATAGGCTAAAGATTTTGTATAAACATCTTTTAATCTATTAATTACATCAAGAGCTGTGTGAATACCATTTGGTGCATCTGGCCATACTGTTTTTGCTGGAATCGCTTTCAAATCTGCATCGCTTAATTCGTGCATTAATGTGTGGATGAGAGATTGTCCATCAGCAGGCTCTTCCATTGGATTAATATGAGCCGATAGATGCCCGAATGAGCGGATATTCTCTACAACTTGCACTGCTTTAAGAATTTTTTCAATGTTTCCTGTACTTTGAGGAGAAAAATTTGTTTCCTTGTTGTCCCCTGTTACGACATCTGCTTGGAATGGAGGAGCTCCAAAAGTTGCGAAAAGCTCTTGTAATTCCGGATCAACAGAACCTTCTCCCGTCATGTAACGATCATACTGTTCAATAACATAGCCAAGGTTCGGACCATGGAATTTGGCCCAAGGGTTTGTCGTTGTATTCTTCCTCGTCATTTGATTAAACCTCCCAATGCATGTAATCCTTTTTTTATACAAAAAGGATGCATTTTGCTCTTTTCATAATTGATGAACCAGTAATGAATGTAAATGTTATCTTTACTCATATGTTATTACAATAATTTACATAATACCAAACATTATTACTTATCCGTTTTGTAAAAAAACATTCACAATTACTTATCACCTAAGTTAATCTTTCATGTTGTAAACTAATTTTAAGGAAAAAATAGGTGAATTCATTTGGTACACCTGTATTTAAAACGAAAGTCATCGGATTAAGATACAAGTTTAATTGTTAGAATTTTTCAACAAAAATACATTTGATTTATGTATATTAAAATAATAAGCGCTTTCAAGAATATTATACAACAATATAACGGAATATAGTATAAAAAATAAAAAATTATGAATTTATCATAAACTTTATTTCGATAGTGTTAAATATTGAAAGAAAAAATGAAGTATTTGTTTATATGTGGTGATTATAAATTAAAAATGGTTGATAAATCGTCCGTTTTTGCAAATATAGAGGAAAAATGCTTGAAAACGGTAAACGCATTTTATTCATATGTGAGAAAGAATGAAATATTTTAAAAAGATAAAGGGCATATAACAATATTAATTTTTCCTAATGATGAATGATTGCTATAGTAAATTTCTTTATGTAGATTAAGTAATGATGAAATGAAATATCTTAACAGAATAGTTTAGGGTGTTCTTATTTGTTATTATTCTCCATTTTTATGATATTCAATAATGATTTAAAATGAAAAATTGGCTATATATACATCAATTA
>NZ_JBALQK010000036.1:0-27560 GCF_036965845.1 Bacillus sp. JJ1127
CCCCGCTGATTATTAGCCCTTACCAATCGGGCTTTTACGGGCAGTTTATCTCCCACCTAATTTCTTAGCTTTCCCTGAGGTTTAAGGTGGGAATATTACTGCCCGCGAATAGCGGGGTAAAATCACATTGAAACACTCGGGAATTATTACAATTAAGGAAAGAATGAAAATCTTCATTTTCATTCCTTACATAAAACAGCATCATATTTCAATTTTTTATGAAAAAGATGATACGATAGACTGAGATTATATACTAAGGGAGACGGTCAAAATGAAACAACCACTCGCACATCGAATGCGTCCAACAACTATTCAAGACATCATTGGACAACAGCATTTAGTTGGTGAAGGGAAAATTTTATGGCGAATGGTCCAAGCAAACCATTTCCAATCGATGATTTTATACGGTCCCCCAGGTACAGGAAAAACATCGATTGCTAGTGCAATTGCTGGCAGTACAGGAACGCCATTTCGTCTATTAAATGCTGTTACGCATAATAAAAAAGATATGGAAGTGGTCGTACAAGAAGCCAAGATGCACCGCCACCTTGTTTTAATTTTAGATGAGGTCCATCGCTTAGATAAAGCTAAGCAAGACTTCCTCTTACCACATTTAGAAAGCGGTCTTCTTACCTTAATTGGCGCAACAACGAGCAATCCATTCCATGCGATCAACTCTGCCATCCGTAGTCGATGCCAAATCTTTGAACTACATACACTAACAGAAGATGAAATTTTAATTGGCTTAAAACGAGCCCTTGTAGATAAAGAAAAAGGTCTTGGAGAATATCATGTAACTGTTACAGATGAAGCACTGCGTCACTTTGCAAATGCCTCTGGCGGAGATATGCGTTCTGCTTATAATGCACTTGAACTTGCTGTTTTATCTAGCTTTACAACAGACGATCAGGAGGCAGAAATCACATTAGACATTGCAGAAGAATGTTTGCAGAAAAAAAGCTTTGTTCACGATAAAGGCGGTGATGCGCATTATGACGTACTATCTGCCTTTCAAAAATCAGTGCGCGGAAGCGATGTAAACGCTGCACTTCATTATTTAGCCCGCCTTATTGAAGCTGGTGACTTACAAAGTATTGGGAGACGTCTTCTTATTATGGCGTATGAAGATATCGGGCTTGCTAGTCCGCAAGCCGGACCACGTACACTTGCTGCGATTGAATCGGCGGAACGCGTCGGATTCCCAGAAGCTCGGATTCCACTTGCCAATGCAGTTATCGAACTTTGTCTCTCTCCAAAATCAAATTCAGCGTACAAGGCGCTTGATGCAGCACTTCACGACTTACGGAACGGACAAACAGGCGATGTCCCAAATCACTTGAAAGATAGTCACTATAAAGGGGCTGAATCATTAGGTAGAGGCACTGAATACTTATATCCACACGATTATCCAAACGGCTGGGTACAGCAACAATACTTACCAGATAAAATAAAAAACAAACAATATTATAAACCGAAAACGACCGGAAAATTCGAGCAGGCACTCTCAACTGTATATGAAAGATTGCAAAGTTCGCATAAAAGCAAACCAAAAGGGTAATCTAAGCGAAAACGACATGATAATGGAGGTTTCGCTTATGAAAACACGCCAAGATGCATGGACAAGAGAAGACGATCTCCTTTTAGCAGAAACCGTTTTACGGCATATTCGCAGCGGAAGTACTCAGCTGAAAGCATTTGAGGAAGTTGGCGACAAATTAAACCGTACTTCTGCCGCTTGTGGGTTCCGCTGGAATGCCGAAGTAAGACCAAATTACGAGGATGCTGTACAGCTTGCTAAGAAGCAAAGAAAAGAGTTAAAACGTTCTGAAGCAAATATAGAAAAAGAACAACTATTAAAGTCGAAACAAAAAGAGAAAATCGTAATTGATGCTGAATTTTCCGAAGACCTTATTTCTAGTAAACACTCTCTTACAATACAAGATGTCATCTCATTCTTACAAAACTTAAATCAGCATAGTTCCCATCTAACAAATTTACAAACTGAAAATAAATCATTGCAGGTTAAACTCACTTCATTACAAAAGACGAATGATGAACTAGAAATAAAATTAGCAACGTTAACGAAAAAGCAACAAACAATCGAAGAAGATTATGCAATGCTTGTTAGAATTATGGACCGTGCACGGAAGCTTGTTTTAGCAAATCACCCAGAAGAACAAATTGCACCTATTTTCAAAACAGATCAGAACGGAAATTTAGATATTATTTATACGGCTGAAAATTGAAATACGCCCCACCTAGCAAAAAGATACGATTTGAAAGGAGAGATTATCTTTTCTTTCATTGACAATTTTCAAAATTCCACTCAAAGTTCTCGTATTAATTGTAGGATTTTTTGCAATTAGAAACTTAAAAAGAAATCACTCATACAAATCGGATGAACTCCATTTTTTTATACAAATTAAAAAGCGTATATCCCCACGGAACATACGCTTTTTTTGTTTCTTTATTCTTGTCCTACACGCTTCACTTCTACATGCTTCAAGCGCTCACGTACAACGTGACTCGCCATAATTAACCCTGCAACAGATGGTACAAATGCATTTGAGGAAGGTGGTAATTTCGCTTTACGAATTTTTGCATTTTCGTCTGGCACGATTTCTTTACGAACCTCTTCGCGAATTACGATTGGGTTTTCATCAGAGAAAACAACTTTCACACCTTTTTTAATACCTTCTTTACGAAGCTTCGTACGAATCACTTTCGCAATTGGGTCTGTGTGCGTTTTAGAAATATCCGCAATACGGAAACGAGTTGGGTCCATTTTATTTGCTGCACCCATACTTGAGATAATTTTAATTTTACGTCGTAAACATTGTTTAATTAAATGAATTTTGAATGTAATTGTATCAGATGCATCCACTACGAAATCTAAACCATACTTAAAGAACTCTTCGTATGTTTCATCTGTATAAAACATTTCTAATGCGATAACTTCGCAGTCTGGATTAATATCAGCAATACGCTCTTTCATTAGTTCTACTTTTGAACGACCTACAGTAGAAAGTAATGCATGGATTTGACGGTTCACGTTTGTAATATCGACAACGTCTTTATCAACTAATACAAGGCGTCCTACACCAGAACGCGCTAACGCTTCTGCTGCAAATGAGCCTACGCCGCCAATTCCTAAAATACCCACTGTACTATTTTTTAATATTTCAAGACCTTCTTTTCCGAAGGCTAATTCATTACGCGAAAATTGATGTAACATGCGTTCTACACTCCTATTACAAAAATGGCCTACCATGTATTCTAGCGTTTTTCCGACTATTTGTATAGAAAAAGTTGTAGAATTCCTAAAAATAAATATTCCAAAAGCATAAGAAAGGAATCCGAATCGTTCTATGACTAGATGAAGTAAACTTAAAAATTTGTTTTAAAATCAAAACCCTTAAGTTATACTGAAATAATATCTAAATATATTAAGGAGATAACATTATGGATCGGAAAGAAAAAAACGAAATTATTGAGAGTATTCCACAAAAAGGTTTTTTTGGACATCCTAAAGGTTTATTCACTTTATTCTTTACGGAATTTTGGGAAAGATTTTCTTATTATGGAATGAGGGCCATATTACTTTACTATATGTATTATTCCATTGCAAAAGGCGGATTAGGGATTGATCAAGCTACTGCCACCTCGATTATGGCGATTTATGGATCCCTATTATATATGTCCAGTATTATTGGTGGTTGGGTCTCTGATCGTCTACTTGGTTCAAGTAAAACTGTTTTTTGGGGCGGCATTTTAATTATGGTTGGTCACCTTATTCTATCACTGCCAGGTAGTATTACTACTTTATTTATATCGATGGTATTTTTAATACTTGGAACAGGATTATTAAAACCAAACATCTCTAGTATTGTTGGAAATTTATATAGTGAATCAGACACACGTCGAGACTCCGGGTTTAGCATTTTCTATATGGGCATTAATCTAGGTGCTCTTGTAGCTCCTCTTGTTGTTGGTACATTAGGTCAACAATATAATTTCCATCTTGGTTTTGGAATTGCGGCAGTTGGTATGATGGTAGGCTTATCAATATTTGTGTTTACGAAAAAGAAGACTCTTGGTTTAGCTGGTACACAAATACCAAACCCTTTAACAAATATTGAACGAAAGAAAACACTTAAACAATTTAGCATAAGCATACTTGTTATAGTATTCTTATGTGCTGTTACAATACCCACTGGGTTATTAACTATTAATCGTTTTACTTTTTTAATAAGTATCTTAGGAATTATTATTCCTACTTGCTACTTCATTTATATGTACCGTAGTCCAAAAACTACAAAGGTTGAACGCTCTCGCCTTCTTGCTTATATACCGTTATTTATTGCAGCTACAATGTTTTGGGCTATACAAGAGCAAGGTGCAATTATTTTAGCTACCTATGCTGATCAACGGACCCAGTTACAATTTGCTGGATTCAAAATACAATCTGCATGGTTTCAATCATTGAGTCCTATATTTATAGTAATACTCGCACCATTATTTGCATGGGTTTGGGTAAAACTTAATACACGCCAACCTTCTACTACAAATAAATTTGCTATCGGATTACTTTTTGCTGGATTATCATTCTTGATTATGATTATTCCTGCGTATATTAACGGTACAGATTCTCTAGTAAGTCCTATCTGGTTAGTTCTTAGCTTTTTGTTAATAGTAATTGGGGAAGTTTGTTTATCACCTGCCGGATTATCAATAACAACAAAATTAGCTCCAGCTGCGTTTTCAGCACAAACAATAAGTTTATGGTTTTTATCTACTGCATCCGCACAAGCTATAAATGCACAGGTTGTAAAACTATACAATCCTGCAACAGAAATTATTTACTTTGGAGTTATTGGAGCTATATCTATCGTATTAAGTATAATATTATTTATGCTATCAACAAAAATTCAAAGCTTCATGAAAGGGCTTCACTAATATCCATTTGATCAAAACGAAAAGCTGGTATTGCACCAGCTTTTTTATTTTTACCTTTGTAAACTTACTATATACCATGAAATTTAAAAACACTACCCTAAAAAAGAAGCCTAGATGGCTTTAGTATAACCATCTAGGCTCCGTTCTTACTTCTCTTCTTTCACGTTTAACTGTAAGTTAAGTTCTTCAAGCTGCGCTCCTGCAACTGAGCTTGGCGCATCTGTTAGTAAACAGCTTGCACTTGCCGTTTTAGGAAATGCGATTGTATCGCGAAGGTTTGTACGACCTGCAAGTAACATTACAAGACGGTCTAAACCTAATGCAATTCCGCCGTGTGGTGGTGTACCATATTCGAACGCTTCTAATAAGAATCCAAATTGCTCTTGTGCTTCTTCTTGTGAGAATCCAAGTGCTTTGAACATTTTTTCTTGTACATCACGCTCATAAATACGAAGTGAGCCACCGCCAAGCTCATAACCGTTTAATACAAGATCGTATGCTTGTGCACGCGCTTTTTCTGGTGCTGTTTCTAATAACTCAACATCTTCACGGAACGGCATTGTGAATGGATGGTGCGCTGCGAAGTAACGATCAGCATCTTCATCGTACTCAAGAAGTGGCCAATCAGTTACCCATAAGAAGTTAAATTTGCTTTCATCAATTAATTCAAGCTCTTTCCCTAATCGTAAACGAAGTGCACCTAAGCTATCTGCAACGACACTCTTCTTATCCGCAACGAATAGTAATAAGTCTCCAGCAGCCCCATCTAATGTACTCATTAGTACATTTGCATCTTCTTCGCCGAAGAATTTCGCAATCGGTCCTTTTAAGCCATCTTCTTCAACTTTTAACCAAGCCAAACCTTTTGCTCCGTATACTTTTACGAATTCAGTTAATGCGTCGATGTCTTTACGAGAATATTTACCTGCCGCACCTTTTGCATTAATTGCTTTTACTTGTCCACCGCTCTCTACAGCGCTTGTAAATACTTTGAATCCACATCCTGCTGCGAATTCAGATAGGTCAGTAAGCTCCATCGCAAAGCGCGTATCTGGCTTATCAGAACCGTAGCGAGCCATTGCATCAGCGTATGTCATACGAGGGAATGGTGCGTTAATTTCTACACCTTTCGCATCCTTCATAACTTTCGTCATCATGCGCTCCATCATATCTAAAATTTCTTCTTGTGTTAAGAATGAAGCCTCAATGTCGATTTGTGTGAATTCTGGTTGACGGTCTGCACGTAAATCTTCATCACGGAAACAACGTGCTACTTGATAGTAACGCTCAAATCCACCGACCATAAGAAGCTGTTTAAATAGCTGCGGGGATTGAGGCAATGCATAAAATTCACCGTCGTGCACACGGCTTGGTACTAAATAGTCACGTGCGCCTTCTGGTGTGCTCTTCGTTAAAATTGGTGTTTCAACCTCTAAGAACTCTTCTGAATCTAAGAAGTTACGAATTGTTTTTGTTACGTCGTGACGCATTTTAAATGTGTTGTACATAACAGGACGACGTAAATCTAAATAACGATATTTTAAACGAACATCTTCTGATGCATCTGTATCATCAGCAATAATAATTGGCGTTGTTTTCGCTGCATTTAATACATTTACTTTCGTTGCCTGTACTTCAATGCGGCCAGTTGCCATATTATCGTTAATCGCACCTTCTGCACGTTCAACAACTGTACCTTCTACGTGTAATACGTATTCACTACGAATTGTTTCTGCTACTTCTAGTGCTTCTTTTGATGTTTCTGGGTTAAATACAACTTGCACGATACCTGTACGGTCACGTAAATCGATGAAAATTAGTCCACCTAAGTCACGGCGTTTTTGTACCCAACCTTTTAATTGAACTGTTTGTCCAGCTGCTTCTACTATTACTTTTCCACACGCATGTGTTCTTTCAGCCATTGTTAGTTCCCCCTATATTAATTTCTCTGCTACATATGAAGCAAATACATCTAATGCTACTTCCTCTTGCTCACCTGTTGCCATATCTTTTAAGTTAATGATGCCTTTATCTAACTCATCTTCACCTAATACAGCTACATATTTTGCCTTTAGACGATCTGCGGATTTAAATTGTGCTTTCATTTTGCGATCTAAATAATCTTTTTCAACTGATAATCCAGCTTTGCGAAGATCAAATGCAACTTTTGCAGCATGATCTTTCGCTTTGTCACCAAGTGCTACAATATAGCAATCAATGTTATGCTCAATTGGTAACTCAATATTTTCAGCTTTTAGTGCCATGATTAAACGCTCGATACTCATCGCAAAACCGATACCAGGCATTTCTGGACCACCGATTTCTTGTACAAGTCCGTTATAACGACCGCCACCACTTAATGTTGTAATTGCACCGAAACCTTCTGCTTCACTCATAATTTCAAAAACAGTGTGCTGATAGTAGTCTAAACCACGTACTAAATTTGGATCCTTTTCAAATGGAACGCCCATCATCGTTAGTAACTCTTGTACTTTTTCGTAGTATGCTGCTGATTCTTCGTTTAAGTACTCTGTAATAGATGGTGCTGTGCTCATTAATTCATGGTCACGATCTTTTTTACAGTCTAAAATACGAAGTGGGTTCTTTTCTAAACGAGATTGACAGTCAGAGCAGAACTCGCCAATGCGAGGCTCAAAGTGAGCGATTAGTGCATCACGATGCGCTTGACGGCTCGCTGCATCACCTAAGCTGTTCAGTACAACTTTAATATTTTTTAAGCCCATGCCGCGGTAAAATTCTACAGCAAGTGCAATTACTTCTGCATCGATTGCTGGATCATTACTACCAATCGCTTCAATACCGAATTGCACAAACTGACGATAACGACCTGCTTGTGGTCTTTCGTAACGGAACATTTGACCGATATAGTATAGTTTCGTCGGCTGCGTTGCATCACCGAACATTTTATTTTCAACATAAGAACGTACAACAGGTGCTGTACCTTCTGGACGCAGTGTTAAGTTACGCTCACCACGATCCTGGAATGAGTACATTTCTTTTTGAACGATATCCGTTGTATCACCAACACCGCGTAAAAATAGCTCTGTGTGTTCAAAAATTGGTGTGCGAATTTCTTTATAGTTGTAACGACGGCAAATTTCGCGTGCTTGCCCTTCAATATACTGCCATAACTCAACACTACCTGGAAGAATATCTTGCGTTCCGCGTGGAATTTGAATAGACATATTCAGTTCCTCCTCAAATTATTTTAATCTTAATAAAAATAAAAAAACTCCCGCCTCTACTGATTATCCAGTAGGGACGAGAGTATTATACCCGTGGTGCCACCCTAATTTGAAGCACATATGCTTCCACTTTTTTAATAACGCTTAAATTTGCGTTCAATCTCTACTAAGCATATAAGCCTTTCAAGTTGAAACCTACAGAGTGTCCTTCAATCAGTCATCATGTAGAAATGTTTTCAGCCTTAGACATTTCTTCTCTTTCCATGTGTGTCTCATTTACTCTTCTCTATCATCGGTTCTCTTCATATGTAAATATAAAATTACTATACGTTTGTTCACAGCGATTGTCAAGTGCCCTAGGAGCGTTCCATCTGCTTCTTTAAGCGTTTTACATCTTGTAATGAAATACCAAATTCAGAAGCAAGCTCCATCGAAGTATTGTTTTGTTCTTTTGCAATAAACTCATGAAAATTCACATTAAATAATTGATTGGCACCGTTCATAACAGAGTGCCCTTTTTCGTTCATGCGCATACGTATATCCCTCACATTCAATATGGATGTTTTTACTTCTATTGTTCCATATTGATAAGGTAGTTATACACAGATACAAGGCTAGAAAACTACTGGTCCCAAATGAACATAAGAATACGGTTCATAATAATAACAACTGCTAATACACTTGCAAGAGCGTAGTGCCTTAAATGATATAACGCCATAACACCTAATCCAAAAACGAGAATTTCTAACAATACATGTAAGGTTCCTTGTACCTCCCATTCTGCATTAGGCGCTCCGAATAGCCCCCATATAACAGCAACAATAACTGGAAGTGTGATGGTAAGTGTAATTTTCATAGCCGGTATTTTTCCTACACGAAATCCCCAGTATCCAATAATCCCAAGAATACATAACTCTAATACGAAACGCAGGGCTATATTCAATTCTTGAAACATAATAAATTGGCCTCCTATTTCAGATTCCCCTTCCCTTCAGTTCCCTTTTTATATTTTCATTATTTTCAGTACAATTATATTACAAATTAACAAAATATACCTTTTATAAGACTTATAAAAAAAGAGAGGATCTCATAATCCTCTCTCTTCCACCACTATTATTTACTTTCTAAAATTAAGGTCACCGGACCATCGTTAATTAAAGAAACATCCATCATTGCTCCGAATTGTCCCGTTTCTACGTGCAGTCCTTGTCTACGAAGTTCTTCATTGAAGAAATCATACAAACGCTCTGCGTAGTCTGGTTTCGCAGCATCCATAAAGTTCGGACGTCTCCCTTTACGACAATCTCCATATAATGTGAATTGCGAAATAGAAAGAACTTGTCCCTTCATATCCAGTACAGAATGGTTCATCTTTCCATTCTCATCTTCAAAAATACGTAAATTTGCAACTTTTTCAGCAATGTACGTTGCATCTTTTTCTGTATCTTCATGCGTAATGCCAACTAGCAATGTTAAACCGAACGGAATTTGTCCTACAATCTCACCATCTATTGTAACAGACGCTTCCTTTGATCGTTGTAAGACAACTCTCATATCTTATACACTCCCTATTAATGCATCATGCGGCGTACGGCATAAATTTCTGGAACTCGCTTAATACGTTCTACCACTTTCTTCAAATGGTGTAAATTGCGAATGGAGATAGACATATTAATCGTCGCCATTTTATTACGATCACTTCTACCTGAAACAGCTGAAATATACGTTTTCGTTTCTGTAACAGCTTGCAGAACTTCATTCAATAAACCACGGCGATCGTATCCAGAGATTTCAATATCAACATTGTATTCAATCTCTTTTTCTGTGCTACCTTCCCACTCTACCTCTAATAAACGCTCCTTAGCTTCTTCTGTATGCACATTGACGCAGTCACGACGGTGAATGGATACACCGCGTCCTTTCGTAATATATCCAATAATATCATCACCTGGAACTGGGTTACAGCATTTTGATAAGCGGATTAACAAATTATCAGCACCACTCACTTTTACACCAGAATCCCATTTCCGGATTTTCATTGGTTTACGAACTTCTTTCACTTCTACAATATCTTGTTCTTCTTCACGCTGCTTGCGGAACTTGTCCGTTAGACGCGTTACAATTTGTGCAGCCGTAATACCGTTATATCCGACTGCAGCAAACATATCTTCTTCGTTTGCAAAATTGTATTTCTCAGCCACTCGTTTTAAATTATCACTTGCTAATACTTCTTTCATCTCATATTCTAAACTTCGCACTTCTTTCTCAACAAGTTCACGGCCTTTTTCAATATTCTCATCTCGGCGTTGCTTTTTGAAAAATTGACGAATTTTATTCTTTGCATGAGAGGTTTGAGCAAGTTTTACCCAGTCCTGACTTGGTCCGTATGAATGTTTAGATGTTAAAATTTCAATGATATCACCTGTTTTTAATTTGTAATCAAGCGTCACCATTTTGCCATTCACTTTTGCACCAATCGTTTTGTTTCCAATTTCCGAATGGACGCGGTATGCAAAATCAATCGGTACCGAACCAAGTGGTAATTCCATGACATCTCCTTTTGGCGTAAAGACAAATACCATATCAGAGAATAAATCAATTTTTAATGACTCCATAAATTCTTCCGCATTAGAAGCTTCATTTTGCCATTCTAATATTTGACGGAACCATGTTAACTTCTTCTCTAATGTACCTGTTGTTTCTGCTGCTTTTCCTTCTTTATAAGCCCAGTGCGCCGCAATCCCGAATTCTGCGATTTCGTGCATTTCTTTCGTGCGAATTTGCACTTCAAGCGGATCGCCCTTTGGCCCAATTACTGTTGTATGAAGCGATTGATATAGATTTGCTTTTGGCATCGCAATATAATCTTTAAAACGACCTGGCATTGGTTTCCAGCACGTATGAATAATTCCTAACACCGCATAACAATCTTTAATACTATTCACAACAACACGCACAGCTAACAAATCATAAATTTCATTAAATTGTTTATTTTGAAGCGCCATTTTACGATAAATACTATAAATATGTTTCGGTCTTCCTGAAATATCAGGTTGAATGGACACTTCTTTTAATTTCTCACGAATGCCCGTCATTACTTCGTCTAAATATTCTTCACGCTCCGCACGTTTTCGCTTCATTAAATTAACAATGCGATAATATTGCTGCGGATTTAAATAACGAAGTGATGTATCCTCTAGCTCCCATTTAATAGTATTAATTCCGAGTCTATGAGCTAAAGGCGCAAAAATCTCTAACGTTTCATTTGCAATACGGCGCTGTTTTTCTTGAGGCAAATGCTTAAGCGTACGCATGTTATGAAGACGATCGGCTAGTTTAATTAAAATAACCCGAATATCCTGAGCCATTGCAATAAACATTTTGCGATGGTTTTCTGCTTGCTGCTGTTCATGAGACTTGTATTTAATTTTCCCAAGTTTTGTAACCCCATCAACAAGCATAGCAATTTCTTTATTAAATTCCCGTTCAATATCTTCTAGTGTAACTTCGGTATCTTCTACTACATCATGCAAAAAACCTGCTGACACTGTAGATGGATCCATGTGTAAATCAACTAAAATACCTGCAACTTGAATCGGATGAATAATATATGGTTCGCCCGATTTTCTATACTGTTCACTATGTGCATCACGTGCATATTCATAGGCACGTGCCACCAACTCAATATCATCATCCGCTAAATATTGTCCCGCTTTCTCGAGTACCTGTTCAGCTGTTAGTACTTGCTCATTTGCCATCGAATCACCTTTTATTAAAAATTAATACTGTTTCCTTATTAATTAGAATAATTTTTATTCTATCATTATAACCTAATGATTGTGAATTGTGAAAAGGAAAAGATTTTACAGATATTTACCATGATTTTTCATACAATTATACAAAAGTACCCGCTCCTCTCTAAGAGATTCACGGGTACTTTTTCTATCACCGTAGTTTTACCTATATAATAATTAATATTGTTCTAGTACTAATACATCGTAACCGTCTAACACTTTACGACCGTCTAAGTAAGTAAGTTCCACTAAGAATGCAATCCCTGCTACAACTCCGCCAAGTTCTTCAACTAGCTTAATTGTCGCTTCAATTGTTCCACCTGTAGCTAATAAATCATCTGTAATTAGTACACGTTGACCTGGTTTAATTGCATCTTTATGGATTGTTAAAACGTCTTTTCCATACTCTTTACCATAGTCTACTTTAATTACTTCACGTGGTAATTTACCTAATTTACGAACTGGTGCAAATCCTACTTCTAACGCATAAGAAACTGGGCAACCAATAATAAAACCACGTGCTTCTGGTCCTACTACAAGGTCGATGTTTCTTTCTTTTGCATAAGCAACGATTTCATCTGTTGCTGCTTTGTATGCTTTCCCATCGTTCATTAAAGGTGTGATATCTTTAAACACAATACCTTCTTTTGGATAATCTGGTACAATTGCGATATGTTGCTTGAAATCCATATTTCTGAATCCTCCTCAGATATAAAAGGTCTGTAAATACAAATCCTTTACCTTAACTGCTCTACTTCTTTATGATTACGAATCGTTTCAAACCATGTATATAGTTGTTGATATGTGCTATAAACCAATTCTTTCTCTAGTTGCAAGTGGTTCATTTTCTCACGATATGTGTTCGATTCAATTAAATCACGCTTTTGCATTTTCTCTGCCATAAAAATGACACCGTCTTTTATTGTAACAAATTCTAGCTCAAAAAACACCTGTGTCATAAAATTTACTGTATCTTTTGACCAACCTTTATGACGACATAGTTGTTCTCCATATTGTCTTAAAGAAAAAGGTGCTTTTTGATGTAAAAAGGAATAATACCATTTAAAGTGGTCTCTTGTTGGGACCGTACTAAATAAATGATTATTTTCTTGGTAAAACAGCGTGTAAATTCGCGCCGGGAATCCCGCCTTAAATAACTCGCGTAATTCCTCTGTTCCCGTTGGTAAATCCAATAAAACAATATACTGATCATCTAGATTTGTTACTTCTGATGCGTGCACCAATTGTTCTTTATACACTTCTAAAGAAAATTTATTCAATACCTCTTCAGAAAAATATACCATTGTTACTTTATCTTTTGGAAGCTCTGCTAGGTTTGCTTCCACATTACGCATGCTGCGCCAATCAAATAATTGCCATGCCTCTACTGCAATATCTTGAATCATCAATTGCGGTTTTTTGAAATTATTCCATTCATTAATCGATGCTTCACCTACAACAGAAACGGTAGCAAGTGGAGAAATCTCTTTCGCATAGGCACCGAAACCAAATCCAATCGTATCTAGCGTTGCCTGTCCGTCACGAAGTGCCATTTTCAAATGAGAGCTATCGGATCCGATCGCACGAATACTTTCTAACTCTGCATCTCTCACTGCGATACGCGGCTTAGGATTTCCAACACCAAACGGCGCTAGCTTTTGCATTTCTTCAATTGCCGCAAGCGTTACATCTTCGACCTTACAAATCGCATCAACCGTTGTAATCGGAACAAAGTCTTCTGCCGTTAAAATAGCCTCTGCCTGTTCATTTAAACGGCGGCGTAGTTCATCCACATCATTCATATGAAGCGTCATCCCTGCCGCCATCGGATGCCCCCCAAAATGAGGTAACAATTCTCTACAATCCGATAAATTTGCAAACAAATCAAATCCCGCAATACTACGAGCAGATCCTTTTGCTGTTTGCTTCTCAGGATCAATGCATAATACGATTGTTGGACGGTAAAAACGCTCTACTAATTTAGAGGCCACAATACCAATTACGCCTGGATTCCATCCTTCTTTCGCAAGGACTAACACTTTATTTTCCTCTGGTGGGAAATTATTTTCTACTTCAGCAATAGCCTCTTCTGTAATTTGCTTTACAATATCTTTTCGAAGTTTATTAAGTTCATCAATTTCTTCAGCAAGCTCTTTCGCTTCTTCAGGATCTTCCGATAATAAAAGATGAACTGCCGGCGCTGCATCTTCTAAGCGTCCAATCGCATTAATACGGGGTGCTATAGAGAAACCAATGCTTTCTTCTGTAATTTCACTTTGTGAAACGTTGGCTACTTTAAATAACGCCTTTAAGCCAATATTTTTTGTCATTCGCATTTGTTTCAGTCCACGTTGCACAAGCAATCTATTCTCACCATGAAGTGATACTAAATCAGCTACCGTACCAATCACTGCAATTTCTAATAAATGCTCTGGTACACGTCCAAGTAGTGCATGCGCTACTTTAAACGCAACACCAACACCCGCTAAATAATGAAACGGATAAACACCGCCTTCTAACTTCGGATGAATAATCGCAAGCGCTTCTGGAAGTTCTGGTGGTGGCTCATGATGATCTGTAATAATAAGATCCATTCCAAGTTCCTTTGCCACCTGTGCTTCATGCACCGCTGCAATACCTGTATCGACCGTAATAATTAACGAGAAGCCTGCGCGGTGCGCCCAGCGAAAGGCCTCTTCATTTGGTCCATATCCTTCCGTAAAGCGGTTTGGAATATAAAACTCTACATCTGCACCTAATTCTTGAAGAGCAAGGAATAACACAGTCGTACTACTTACTCCGTCCGCATCATAATCGCCAAATATTAAAATCTGCTCTCCATTTTGAATGGCTTTCCTTACACGTTCTACTGTACAGTCCATCCCTTTAAGTAAAAATGGATCGTGAAATTCTTGCCCTTCTGTATTTAAAAAATCCACAATCTTATCTTCTGTATCTAAACCTCTACCGAGGAATAACGAAATAACAAGTGGTGATAATTGCAATTTACTTGCTAATTCACTCACCATTTCCTCATTATACGACTTTTCTTTCCAACGCGTCTTCGGTTGTAACACGAAATCACCCCTTAACCTGTCCATTATACAAGACAGATTAAGGGGTGACAATATAATACACGCTCTGTTAGCTACGATTGAATATCTCCATAATTAGATGAATATTTACTTTTTTACAGGAACCGCTCCATATCAATCAGGAGAATACGGATTAATATGTACAAAAACATTTTGGACATTATCTTGCTTCATTAACACTTCTTTAACATGTTTTCCAATGCGATGTCCTTCTTCCACTGTAATATATGGGTCAACAGACACTTTAATATCGACAATAACATAATGACCATGCTCACGCGCATATAGGGACCCAATTTTTTTAACACCCTCTACTTGAAGGACTGCTTCTCTTAGCGGAATGACATCTTCTTCGTGAAGAACGTGATCAAGCGTTGTATGGATTGCTTCGCCTCCAATACTCCACGCCATTTTCACAACAAGTAATGAAACAAATAATCCTGCAACTGGATCGGCGTACACAAGCCAATCTAAACCAAGTTTATTTCCAATAATAGCTGCACAAATCCCGATTAAAGCTGCAATTGAAGAAAACACATCTGAACGGTGCTCATATGCATTTGCAATAATTGCATCACTGTTGATCCGTTTGCCTAATTGATACTTATACCGAAACATTCCCTCTTTCACAACGATAGAAAGAATAACCGCAAAAATTGTAATTCCCTTTGGCGGTTCAAGCTCTTGCGTAAAAGCCTTTACGGAAGAAATTACAATTTCAATTCCAACAATAAATAGTAATACTGCAACAATAATCGCTGAAATCGATTCCGCTTTTCCATGACCATAAGGATGATCTTCATCGGGGGGCTGCTTCGCCGCTCGTAATCCAAAAAGCACAGCTAACGAACCAATCACATCTGATCCTGAATGAACTGCGTCTGCTAAAAGAGCCTTACTATTTCCAATATAGCCGATTACCGCTTTTACAATCGCTAATACAATATTTCCAACGATTCCAACAATAGCGCCAAACTCCGCCTGTTTAAAACGTTCATCTTTTTCCATAACCGAAATCCCTTCTTTTCTCAAAATACCTTTATATTGTAACAAAAAATAATGGAAGAAGTATCACTTCCTTCCAGTTTCTCCATGATCCGTTTTTTAGCAAAAGAATTTATTTTACTCCCGATTGGTTCTACTACCCTTTAGCAAAAAGCGTGAAAGGAAGTATCACTTTATTGTATCCGCAAACGAAAAAAGAGATGCCTCTAAAGAGGCATCATCTTTTTTATATGTGCTGTTCTAAATTTTATACTTGTGGTTCAGATACTCCTTCATTTCCTTTTTTCGTACCCTTACCTTTTTTCAAACGGCGATTTTCAAGCATTAGCCAAATTTGAGAAGCAACGAAAACAGAAGAATACGTACCTACAACTAGTCCAATCATTAATGCAAGTGAGAAGTTTCGTAGTGATTCACTACCAAAAATCAGCAGCGCAATAACCGGGAGCAATACCGTTAGAACGGTATTAATGGAACGACCAATTGTTTGACGAATACTTGAGTTTACGATTTCTTCTAAATCTTTTAAGTCGCGAATTCGTTTTTTCTGTTTATATAGCTCACGGTTTCGGTCAAATGTAACAATCGAGTCATTGATGGAATAACCGATGATTGTTAATACCGCAGCGATAAATGTTATATCTACTTCCAATTGGAAGATACTGAATATAACAATCATAACGAACGCATCATGCAGCAATGCTAATACGGCAGATAGTGCGTATGTGAAACGGAAACGAATACTTACATATAAAACGATAACCGCTGAGGCAATCATAACTGCAATAAATGCGTTTTGCGCGATTTCTTTCCCGATTGTTGGAGAAACCGTACTTATATTCGGCTCTGTACCATATTTATCGTGGAAGAATGTTTTCACTTTTGCAATTTCATCTTTCGATAAAACACCAATTGTACGAACGGCAAATCCTTTATTGTCATTTCCTGTTGATACAATATCTTCTTTTTTCACATCAATCTTCAGTTCATGCAAGTCTTTTTGTACTTGATCTACACTAATCGCTTGGTTTGATTGCAAGTCCATACGTGTACCGCTTGCAAAGTCAATACCAAGGTTCATTTTGAAAATTGGTAGTATAATTGCTCCAGCAATCACAACTACAACTGAGAATAAGAAGAATTTGTGACCAATATTTACAAAGTTAATACGATCAAATTTCGTTGGTGCATGTTCTACCCCTTTTGACAACGGAATAATTTCTTTCTGTTTTACACCAAAATAAGAGATTTTCTTATCGAAGTAACGGCTTTTCACAAGTAATCCAAGTAAGAAACGAGTACCGAATACGTTCGTAATGAAACCAACTAAAATACTTACAATTAAACTTGTTGCGAACCCTTGTACAGAGCTTGTACCATATACAAATAATACACCAGCTGCAGCAAGTGTCGTAATGTTCGCATCTAAAATCGTTGCTAATGAGCGATGATTACCAGCACGATACGCTGACATGAGAGACTTGCCAATTCGTAATTCTTCCTTCAGCCTTTCATACGTGATGATATTCGCATCAACCGCGATACCAACCCCGAGCACCAATGCCGCGATACCTGGCAAGGTAAGAACCGCATGCATCCAGTTAAAGACGAGCAATGTAACGAAAATGTATAAGCCTAACATAATGACCGCTACAAGCCCTGGTAAACGATAGAATACAAGCATGAATAAGAAGATAAGAGCAATCCCGATCGCACTAGCAAAAATCGTTTCTTGCAATGCTTGTTGACCAAATTTTGCTCCAACAGATGTTGAATACATTTCTTTTAAATCAACAGGAAGTGCACCCGCATTTAATAAAGATGAAAGTTGTTTTGCACTTTCAACTGTAAAGTTTCCACCTACGATTGAAACTTCAGCTTGATTAAACACTTGGTTTACTGTTGCTGCTGATAAGAATTTTGGATTTGGTTTTGCAGCTTCTGCTTTATACGAATCTTTACCTTCTTCAAAATCAAGCCAAATCACCATTAAGTTTGTTGGTGGAGGCATTTTAGAGATTTTTTCAGTTACTTCGCGGAATTTATCAGCACTTTTCAATGTAAGGCTAACACTTGGTCGACCTTGTTCATCAAACGTTTGCTTCGCTCCGCCGCCCTTTAAATCTGTTCCGTCCATGAGAAGGTTATCATTCACATCACGGAATGTTAATTTTGCTTGTGTAGATAAAATTTCACGTGCTTTTTGCTGATCTTGCACACCAGCAAGCTGAACACGAATTCGATCTGTCCCTTCGATTTGAATGTTCGGTTCACTTACACCAAGAACATTGACACGATTATTAAGGGCACCTACTGTACTTACAAGTGCATCATGATCGATTTTATCTCCTTTTTTCGCAGGTTTTACTTCATACAAGATTTCAAAGCCACCGCGAAGGTCTAGTCCAAGACTAATTCCTTTTGTTATGTTTTTTCCTGTCGCGCCAATAATTCCACCGATTAATAAAACGATGAGGAAAAAGGCGACGATTCTCGTACCGCGCTTTGCCATATGTACCTTCTTTCTGCTACTAAAACCATAAATAAATCCTACAATTCATTTACGCTAGACAATTCCCTGTGGCTATTACAGCTTTATCATTCACAAGTATTCCTCTACACATATGAGTTTGTCTAATTAGTAGACGTCCTTTCTGTAAATTTTCCAGTGTTTTTTTACTAGTTCACCACTAGCCATCTAGGTTGTGGTTCTACAGATGTACACCCTAGATGTTCCTACATATCATTATAAGTTTTGCTCCCTACCTCCTTTACGTAAAATCTCTGACATAATAAACTCCTCTTTATCAATACCTATCATTATACTGCAAAAGGAAGAACAAACCAATTACAGTCGATTATTTATTTTCATATTCTTCGAATGACCAAAGTGGCTCTTGATATGCTTCAACCGTTAAATAGGTCATATACTCATTTGCAGTTAATGTTAGTACGTCATTCACTAGTTCATGTAATCTAACATTACTGTCTATCTTTTTCCACTTTTTATTTTTTAAACATTTCCAAATATCGTCAATCGTTACTCGGTCATAACCAAGCATTTGGAATTCCTCCACTTTACTTTGCAAAACGACTTGTAACTGTCCGCGGTAAGCTTCTACCAACTCTTCTTTTTCCACCATACATCACATCTCCTTCATATTTCAGCACGAAAAGTCGCTTTTTATCCCGCTCTAATGGACAGCAATCACTTACCTTTAAGAGTTCCATTTCTCTCGTTTCTTCTTAGCAGAAGTTTCACTTTCGTAACCGTCCTCTTAAATGCTTGTCATTCTTGTCTCATACGTGCATATAAATTATTGTAAATCATTCCATTGATTTTGAGAAGGTAGGAGAAGACCATGACAAGACAAAGCTTTTTGCGAGGTGCATTTATTTTAATGCTAGCTGGTTTTATTACAAAAATTCTTGGGTTTATCAACCGTATTGTAATGGCACGCATTGTAGGAGAAGAAGGCGTCGGTCTTTATATGATGGCTGTCCCTACTTTCATTTTAGCAATTACCTTAACGCAAATCGGGCTTCCTGTCGCCATTGCAAAATTCGTCGCAGAGGCGGAAGCGGTGAATGATAAACAAAAAGTAAAAAGAATATTAACAGTATCATTAGCTGTTACATCCGTTATTAGTATTATCTTAACAATCGCTATCATGCTTCTAGCTCCTATTTTGGCTGAAACATTACTTACAGATGAAAGAACATACTATCCACTCATAGCTATTTTACCTGTCGTTCCTGTTATTGCTATTTCATCTGTTTTACGCGGTTATTTCCAAGGAAAACAAAATATGAAACCAAGTGCCTATGCTCAAGTGCTGGAACAAGTGGTTCGCATTACTATTATCGCTGTATGCATTCGGCTATTTTTACCTTACGGCGTTGAATATGCAGCGGCAGGTGCAATGCTCTCATCTGTTCTTGGTGAAGTAGCTTCTTTATTATTCCTGCTCACATTATTCCAGCGTGAAAAGCATCTTTCTATACGAACAGATTTTCTAAGCACTGTCAAAGAAAGCAAACACACTTTTCATTCACTTATGGAAATTGCGCTTCCAACTACAGGAAGTCGTTTAATCGGTTCCGTTTCTTATTTTTTCGAGCCCATTGTTGTGATGCAAAGTTTAGCCATTGCTGGTGTTGCCGCTTCAGTTGCTACGAAGCAGTACGGTATATTAAATGGCTATGCATTTCCGCTTTTGTCGCTACCAGCTTTTATTACATATGCTCTTTCTACAGCACTTGTACCATCCATTAGTGAAGCGATGGTAAAAAAGCAACATCGATTAGTTGAACACCGCCTGCAACAGGCACTTCGTATTTCTTTAATTACAGGAGGCTGGTCGGTCGTCATTCTTTATGTATTCGCCTCCCCTGTCTTAACTCTCATGTATGGATCTGACAGCGCAACTTCATTCATTCAATTACTTGCACCTTGCTTTTTATTTCACTACTTCCAAAGCCCTCTTACATCTGTTTTGCAAGCTTTAAACTTAGCACGCGCTGCAATGATGAACACATTTATCGGAGCTATTGTCAAACTACTCGTTATTTTTGTACTCGCTTCACGTCCAGAGTTTCAAATGATGGGCGTTGCACTCGCTATCGCCGCTAACATTGTAACTGTGACATTTCTTCACTACGCTACAGTCTTAAAGAAAATTACATTCACAATTTACATGAGAGATTATATTTTCGGGGGAATTGCGATTGTTGTCGCAGGAGCTTTTGGTTTCTGTCTTCACAAGTATATTGTTTTTTCACACTCACTCGGTATACAAACATTATGGGAAATTACATTAACTACTACTATCTACATTCTACTTCTGTTTATTTTTAAACTGATTCGTAAAGAAGAATTACGACGCATTCCGATTATTCGTAAACTGTTCGCTTGAAAACAAACAGGCTTGCCGTTTCTAAAAATGGCAAGCCTTTATTCCTCTTTAACATCAACAAAAAACTGTCCATTTTGAAAACTACAATACAAAATCCTCTTCACATCATTATGCCCTAAGTTTTTTAGCTTCTCTACAAGCCAATCATCCGAATGCTCAATCATTTGTAAATGTTTTTGTTGAATTTCTCCGTCAATAATTAATGGAAGTGAAAAAAGCGGTGTATCATTTTTACTCTTCTTACTTTTTTGTTTTTGAAAGACAGATAGCTTCCCAGTTGGCTCTAAAATCGCATACTCTACATCACGTACATCTCCAATTCCTTGCTCACGTAATTGCACCATCAAATCGTCTATATTGTAACGCTGCTTTCGCATCTGTTTCTCATCAATTTTTCCTGCATTCACAATGATAGCGGGTTCCCCCTCTATCAAATGACGAATACGCTGATTTTTCAAAGAAACAATCGATAAAGTGATTTGTACACCCATAAGCAGTACCATGGGAACAAGCTGATGCCAAAGGGACTTATCTGTATTTTCAATTGCCACAACAGCCATCTCACCAAGCATAATAAAAACTACTAAATCTAATACACTTAGTTCGCCAATTTCTCGCTTTCCCATCATGCGAAAAATAATTAAAATCACAACATATAGAAGCATTGTCCGACCAACTATTGATAGCCATTCCATTCCCTCATCTCCTTTTTTACACCTTTTCTATTTATAGACTTCCCTGTAAAAAAGAAACTAGTCTAACTTATCCAAATTGAAAATATGCTTGTATTAAAAAGGAGGTATGCATAATGGATGGAACGAAAAGATTATCTACAGCAATCGGGTTTGGTGTTATCACTGTATTGGTTCTTGCCTCTATTACAAGTATGACAATTGCTCTTTTGTTAAAGTTCACCAATATCAATGAAGGGACATTGGCCGTTACTATTTTTGTATTTGCTCTTCTTTCCATGCTCATCTCTGGTTTTGTCGCTGGTAAAAAAGCGCAAGGTAAAGGATGGTTAGTTGGTTTTACAACTGGGCTTACCTTTACCATTCTTGTATTTCTTGTTAACTATTTAGGTTTCTCACATTCTTTATCCAACTCACAGCTACTCTATCAACTTGCATTAATGGGATCAAGTACACTTGGAGGAATCTTTGGCGTTAATATGACCAAACGGACAAATTGAAAAAAGCCCTGCATTTTGCAGGGCTTTCACTTATTACTTCTTCACAACTTCACGAATCGCATTGCGATCGAATGTTAAGTGTGAACCACCAGATTTAATAACAATCGTAGTATCCTCTACTGATTCAATTGTACCGTGTAAACCACCAATTGTTACGATAGCATCGCCTTTTGTTAATTCACTTTGCATTTGAGCTACCGCCTTTTGACGCTTTTGTTGCGGGCGAATTAATAAGAAGTAGAAGATCGCAAACATCGCGACGATCATGATAATATTCATCATACCTGGATTCATCTTTTATTCCTCCTTTAATAATTATGTATTAGAAGTTTTTAGCATTTGGTTTATTAAAGCCGTATTGCTCAAAGAACTCTTCGCGGAAATCGCCAAGACGATCTTCACGAATGGCTTGTCTCACCTGCTCCATTAAGTTTAACAGAAAATGAAGGTTGTGATAAGACGTTAAGCGAATTCCGAATGTTTCATCACATTTCATTAAGTGACGAATGTACGCACGAGAGTAATTTTTACATGTGTAGCAATCACAGTTTGGATCAAGCGGACCGAAGTCTCTTGCAAACTTCGCATTTTTTACAACGAGACGCCCCTCACTTGTCATACATGTACCATTTCGCGCGATACGAGTTGGAAGTACACAGTCAAACATATCGATACCACGAATCGCTCCATCAATTAACGAGTCAGGAGAACCTACTCCCATTAAATAACGCGGTTTATTGTCTGGAAGGAGTGGCGTTGTAAATTCAAGTACGCGATTCATAATATCCTTTGGTTCTCCAACTGATAATCCACCTACAGCATAGCCAGGGAAGTCCATTGAAACAAGATCTTTCGCACTTTGACGACGAAGCTCTTCAAACTCTCCGCCCTGTACAATACCAAACAGCCCTTGATCCTCTGGGCGCGCATGCGCTTTTAAACAACGCTCTGCCCAGCGGCTTGTACGTTCTACAGACTTTTTCATATATTCAAAAGTAGCTGGGAAAGGTGGGCACTCATCAAATGCCATCATAATATCTGAACCTAATGCATTTTGAATTTCCATTGCCTTCTCTGGTGATAAGAATAACTTGTCTCCATTTAAGTGATTACGGAAGTGAACGCCCTCTTCTTCAATACGGCGGAAATCACTTAAACTAAATACTTGGAAACCACCAGAATCCGTTAAAATCGCACGATCCCAGTTCATAAATTTATGTAAACCACCTGCTTCACGTACAATTTCATGACCTGGACGTAACCATAAATGATACGTATTGCTTAAAATAATACCTGAATCCATCGCTTTTAGTTCTTCTGGTGACATCGTTTTAACTGTTGCAAGTGTACCAACTGGCATAAATGTTGGTGTATCAAACGAACCGTGTGGTGTATGGACGCGACCTAAACGGGCACCTGTTTGTTTACATGTTTTAATAAATTCATAACGAATTGCTGTCATAGATTTACTCCTTTTATTTGTTGTTTCTCATTTTAGCATGCGATGCAACGAACATCGCATCACCAAAACTAAAGAAACGGTATTTTTCTTTTACTGCTTCATTGTAAGCATGAAGCACATTCTCTCTATTTGAAAATGCACTCACAAGCATAATTAATGTTGATTTTGGCAAGTGGAAGTTTGTAATTAAACCGTCAATTGCTTTAAATTCATAACCTGGGTACATAAAGATATCTGTCCATCCAGATGCTGCACAAAGTTTACCATCATGGTCTGTAGCAATTGTTTCAAGCGTACGAGTTGACGTTGTCCCAACTGTAATAATGCGACCACCGTTCTCTTTCACACGATTTAACAAGTCTGCTGTTTCTTCTGACATGTGATAATACTCTGCATGCATATGATGTTCTTCAATTGTATCAGCTGAAACAGGTCTAAATGTTCCAAGGCCAACATGAAGTGTAATAAATGCTAATTGAACACCTGTTTGCTTCAATTTCTCTAATAATTCTTCAGTGAAATGAAGTCCAGCTGTCGGTGCTGCCGCAGAACCGACTTCCTTCGCATATACCGTTTGATAACGGTCACGATCTTCCAATGTTTCTTTAATATATGGAGGAAGCGGCATTTCTCCAAGCTCATCTAAAATTTCATAAAAGATGCCGTCATATGAAAACTCAAGTTGACGACCACCTTGATCAGCTGTTCCAGTGCAAGTTGCTTTTAGCTTTCCTTCACCAAAAGAAATGACAGTTCCTTCTTTTACACGCTTCGCTGGTTTCACAAGTGTTTCCCACTTATCGCCATCCTCTTGCTTTAAAAGAAGTACTTCAATGTGTGCACCTGTATCTTCTTTCACACCATGCAAACGAGCAGGCATAACTTTCGTTTCATTTAAAACTAAACAATCACCCTCATGTAAATAAGAAAGAATGTCAGCAAAATGCTTGTGCTCAATATCACCTGTTTCACGATCTAACACCATTAATCTTGATGTTTCACGCTTCTCAAGCGGCGTTTGAGCAATAAGTTCTTCAGGTAAATGAAAATCAAACAGATTAATATCCATAACTATATCCACCTATTTCTATTTAAATCGATTTATTATATACATAACAAAAGATAATACAATACTTAACACAATACATGTAATGATCGGAAAATAAAAGGTAACGTTTCCTTTTTTTACAAAAATATCGCCTGGAAGCCTTCCTATAAACTTCCAAGCTAATCCAACAACTATAAGAAGAATACCAGCCGTAATAAGCAGCTTTGGCATATCCATCAAACCCCAGGCATCTCCATTCCAAAATGTTCATAAGCGAGCGGCGTTACGATTCGTCCTCTTGGCGTTCGTTGTAAGAATCCAATTTGGAGTAAATATGGTTCATACACATCTTCAATGGTAGTAGACTCTTCTCCAATTGTCGCTGAAACCGTTTCTAATCCAACTGGTCCACCGCGGAATTTTTCAATAATACCAAGTAGTAACTTATGATCGATATGATCTAAACCTAATTTATCCACTTGTAAGAGTTCTAATGCCATTTGTGTAATTTCCATCGCAATCGTTCCATCGCTGCGAACTTGCGCAAAGTCACGTACACGTCTTAATAAACGGTTTGCGATACGCGGCGTACCACGTGCACGCCTTGCAATTTCTAATGCTGCCAAGGAATCTATCTCAACTTCAAACACTTCTGCTGTCCGTTCAACGATTGCCGAAAGTTGGTCTACTGTATAATACTCTAATCGTGATAATACACCAAAACGGTCACGGAGCGGTGCTGATAACGCACCTGCACGTGTTGTTGCACCAACTAATGTGAATGGAGGTAAATCAAGACGTACAGAGCGTGCTGTCGGCCCTTTACCAATAACAATATCAAGACAGAAATCCTCCATTGCTGGGTATAATACTTCTTCAATTGATCTATGCAAGCGGTGAATTTCATCAATAAATAGTACATCACCAGGTTGAAGCGCCGTTAACACCGCTGCTAAATCCCCTGGACGCTCTATTGCTGGACCTGACGTCGTTCGAATATTAACGCCCATTTCGTTGGCAATAATATTGGCAAGCGTCGTTTTCCCTAGTCCTGGCGGTCCATATAATAGTACGTGGTCCAATGTCTCCTCACGCATTTTCGCTGCTTCAATAAACACTTCTAAATTATGTTTTGCCTTATCTTGGCCAATATACTGACGGAGCGTCTGTGGCCGTAACGAATATTCTAAGTCTGCATCTTCATATGCAGATTCTCCCGAAAGGAGACGTTCGTCCATTCTACTCACCTCTTACCATTTAGTAACAGACTAAGTGCCTTTTTAATATATTGATCCGTCGTAAGTGATTCTTTTAATAATTCTGGTACAACGCGAGACACTTCTCGTTCTGCATAACCAAGTGCACGAAGCGCCTCAAGCGCCTCATCAAGCTCAGCTGATGACCCTTTCTTCTCATCTAAACGTTCTACATCTGAGAATAAATCAACAAATGCATCTGGTACAACATCTGCTAATTTTCCTTTTAAGTCTAAAATCATTTGGCGCGCTGTTTTCTTTCCTACGCCCGGGAATTTCACTAAGAACTTTTCATCCTCATTTTCAATTGCTTGCACGACCTGTCCGGTTTGACCAGAAGCCAAAATGGCAAGTGCACCTTTTGGCCCGATTCCTGACACACCTAAAAGTTTTGTAAATAATAAACGCTCTTCACGTGTCTTAAATCCATAAAGCGCCATAATATCTTCTCTCACATAATGATATGTATATACACGAATTTCTTGCTTACTTCTTTGGAATACATACGGATTTGGCGTAAAAATTTGATAGCCAATTCCATTATGATCAAGAACGACATATTCTGGCCCTACATATTCCACATAGCCTGTAACATATTCAAACAAAATACGATCTCTCCCTCTCAAATCATGTATTCCATTTTAACATATTTAATGATAGAAAAGCGAGACTGCCCCAACAAATGTTCTCTACTTTGATTTTTCATTTTTTATAACGAAGTCTTTAACACAAAAGCATTTAACCCAATCGGGAAAGATATGTTAATTGATGAAATTGCAAAACAAATCTTAGCTAAGAATAAATAAGAAAACAGCAGCTCATCCTGAGCTGCTGTTTTTCTTACTTTGCACCGCATACTGCTTCATTTTCTCAATCGTCTTCACAAAACGCTCTTTTGACCTGATACGAATACCACGCTTTAGTTCCGCTCGCTCATAACTTTCTAGCTTTTTCATATCAATTTGAAAAAATGAATGAATCACATTATCTCTGTTTGGTACACCGTTAAAGATCTGTAATATCCCCTCATTGGAAACGCCGAAATAACCGCTTGTTTTTAGTAAAGGTGAAATGTCATCTATCTTTTTTTGCAATACAATTTGCACATCATCACGATCGACAAGCTGCCAATCTTTATATTGCTTCAAAAACTGCTCTAAATTCGCTACCTTTTCAGCAAAAATTTCTTCACTTGCTTCTCCGTCTAAATACATACGCTCTAGCAAAATTGTCACTTGAGGTTCTTTTTCCGTTACATCTGGTATAGTAGCTGCAGCCCTCACACTCGATTCATGAGACAAACAACATATAGCAATTAAAACTTGAACTGCAATCATCATGAATTTCATTTCCGTTCACCTCTTCTAGGCAAAATAGAACTTCCATTCTTAGTTTTTCCGGAAATAGAGGTTTTATCCGTAAGCGAAATCGGAATAAAGCGAAACCTCCATGTGATATATTACCATTTGCATTTTAATTCTTTTGAGAATATTCGTGAGATTATTAATAAAATATTCCGATATTAAAACCACAAAAAAATGAAGTTTAGATTCTCTTATCCAAACTTCACTTTACTTTTATATAATAAGAAAGACGCCTGAACATAGCAGGCGTCTTGATGCGTTTACGG